>JBAVIK010000415.1:0-22729 GCA_049686815.1 Acidimicrobiia bacterium
GCTCAGGAGGGCTACAGGAGTGCCAGAACCTCGTCGGTCGTCAAGACGTCACCGAAAAAGAGGTAGAAGTTGTTGAGCGCCGCGGCGTGCTCGTCATCGGTCGCGGCGGCACAACAATCGGAGATCATCGCCACCCGGTAGTCGAGCATCATCGCATCGCGAGCCGTCGACTCACAACAGGCATTGGTGGCAACCCCGGCGATCAGCAAGGTCCCGATTCCCCTGGAATGAAGAATCTCGTTTAGACCGGATGACCCGGGGATGAACGCGGAATATCGGGTTTTGACGACTCTGAGGTCGTCTTCTTCGATCTGGAGACCGGGCCACAATGCAAACCCGGGGTTGCTGGGATGCAGCGCCCCCCACCGCTTTTGTGCCGCTGCCATCGAGTAGCGCTCCCTGAGCGCTCCCCAATCGTCTGCCACCGAGGGGGCCTCCATCTGAAGCCAGATAGCGGTTCCACCGGCCGAGCGAATCGCTGTGGCCAGTCTGTTCACATTCGGCACGACTTCCTGAGCCGTCGGACATGCGCCCGCGTACGGTTTCTGCATGAAGTAGCGCTGCATGTCCACCACGACCAACGCAGTCGAATCGGGATCCAACCGCTCGACGGTGTGCACCCGGCCCTCACGCTTGACCGACCTCTCGAGGTAAGCGTCCGGGAGCTGGTAATCGTGGGCCACCGACCTCTACTCCCCGGTGTATTCGGGCGGGCGCCCCTCCACAAAGGACTCCACTCCCTCGCGGAAATCGTGCGTGGTTCGCAGGAATCCGTAGGCAAGACCCTCGAGCTCCAGACCCGCCCCCAAAGGTGTCTCATAGGCCCGATTCAGGACGCGCTTGACCATGGCCATCGCCAGAGGTGAATGCTGCTGCAATTCCGCAGCGAGCCTTTGCCCGGCAGCCACCAACCCTCCCGGTTCCACTACCTCGGTGACCAAGCCGTATGACAAAGCTTCGTCCGCGCTTATCCGTCGGCCTCGCATGATCATGTCTTTGGCTCTGCCCAGGCCGATGAGACGGGTTAGACGCTGGGTTCCCCCACTGCCGGGCATCATCCCGATCCTGATCTCAGGCAGACCGATCTGGGCGTCGTCGGTGGCAATCCGAAAGTCACAAGCCAGGGACAGTTCGAGACCCACTCCCAGGCAATAGCCCTGTATGAGCGCGATAACCGGTTTGGGGCATCGCTCCGGGCCGGCGACATTGTCATGAAGTCGCGTCAGCTCCTCAGGAGTGGCTCGCAGAAAACCAGGGATGTCACCACCGGCAGTGAACGCCCGGTCACCCGCCCCCTTCAGAAAGACCACGTCGACCATCTCGTCGTTGCCCACCAGACGGAACAATTCAGAGAGTTGATCCCTTGCCAGCATCGAAACCCGATTGTGCTTCTCAGGATCGTCCAGAGTTATGGTCGCAGTCCTCCGCTCGGTGTCGAGGGTGATGGCCAGCGAGTCAAGATCTGTGGGGTAGTTCACGAGGTTTCCTCTTCTCTCAGCAATCGTCTCAGGATCTTTCCCGAGGGGCTCTTCGGAAGCTCATCGACGATCCGGTACTCGCGGGGGCGTTTGTATCGAGCAAGATCTTCAGAGGCGATGCAGAACTCGTCAAGTTGACTGACCTCCACTCCCGGGTCGGTCACAACGGCTGCAACGACTTTCTGTCCGAATCGATCGTCAGGAGCGGCGAACACCGCGACCTCGCGGACACCTGGCGCTCGAGCGAGAACGTCCTCGACTTCTAGGGGATGAATGTTCTCGCCACCGCTGATGATCATGTCATCCACACGGCCCACCACCCAGTAGTCACCTTCCTCATCGACCCGGCCCAGGTCACCGGTGAAATACCAGCCTTGCCGTATCGCGGCCTCGTTGGCGTCGGGTCGATTCCAATATCCGGCAAACGCTTCGTCGGAAGACATATGACAGATGATCTGACCTTCCTCACCATCGGCAACGACATCGTCCGGTCCCGAGGTGGCCTCCATTCCAACCAGCCGCAGGCGGGTGTTGAGCGAAGCACGACCGGCATTGCCCGGTTTGCGTCGCTGGTTGGCTCCAATGGTGTAGCAGTAGATCTCGGTCGATCCGTAATGGTTGACGAAGACCTCCGGGTTGAAGAACTCGCTGCAACGCTCAACCAGGGCTCCGGTCATGGCTGCTCCTGCGTAGCCGAGAGCTCTCACCGGCTTGCCGACCCTGGTATCCGAATCGACCAGGTCGAAGAAGAGAGTTGGCGCGAGATAGAGCGAGCTGATGTTCTCGACGTCGATGATCGAATGGGCCTCCGCTGCATCCCAGTCTGGCTGAGCTGCATAGCAGCCACCCAAGAGCGCCATGGAGACGAGAGAGTGGATGCCCATGGTGTGATAGAGGGGCATCACCCCGAGAGTGCGCTCACCGACCTGGTAGCCATGCTGGAGAGCCTGTGCCGTCGAGGCAATCCGCTCTGCGCGGTGGGACCGGGGCACCCCTTTGGGCTTACCCGTCGTGCCAGACGTGTAAAGCATCAGGGCCGTCGACCGATCATCGAGATCGAACCGGCCCGGGACCGACCCTCCCATGCCAAGCTGGTCGAAGGTGCGGTCCGCAGACGCTTCTCCCACACCGATCAGGGGCATCGTTTGATCAAGACCCCGAACGTGATCCTCGCTGACCGACTCGAACACGACGACACGGGCGTCGGCGTCCTCGAGCGAATAGCGAACCGTGGCTGGGGGGTTCCGCCAAGACAATGGCAAATAGACCGCACCAATCCACTGACAGGCCCAGAAGACCTCCACGTTCTCCACGCGATTCTTGAGAACGGTTGCCACCACGTCGCCCTGACGGACACCGAGTGACACGAGGCCCGCGGCGATTGAGCTCACCCGATCCATGAGATCCACATATGTCAACTGCTTGCCACCCTCACTTAGGGCGACGGCGTCTGGTGATCTCTCCGCGCTGTACTGAAGAGTGCTTGCGAGGTTCATTCCGGTTCCGTTCGGTCAAAGCCACGTGAGTACTGATAGATCGCCTCGATTATCGGGGCATATCCCGTGCACCTGCACAGATGACCGGACAACATCACTGCGATCTCTTCACGGGATGGCTCCGGAACGCCCTCCAGATAGTCGAGCGTGGCCATGAGGATCCCGGGAGTGCAGAAGCCGCATTGGAGGGCGAAGTGCTGTTTGAAACACTCCTGAAGCCGATGCAGTTCGTGACCCGTAGCCAGAGATTCAACTGTCGTCACATCACGTCCATCCGTCTGAATCGCGAATACGAGACAAGACCTTGCCGCCGACCCGTCGATGAGGACGGTGCAGGCCCCACACACTCCGTGCTCACATCCGACGTGGGTTCCAGTCAGACCCAACTCGTGACGAAGGAAATCAGAGAGCAGAAGGCGGGGATCCACACTTGCCGTCTCGGTTTGACCGTTGACCTGGAGAGATACCTCAGGCATGAGCATCCCCTGTTGCATTCAGCCAAGCCGACCTGATCGTCTTCTCGACCAGCACACCTGTGAGATGACGCTTGTATTCGGAAGAAGCGTGAATGTCCGCGTCCGGGCTGACAGCAGAGACTGACGCCGCCCGACATGCGGCGACGGCTGACTCGTCAACAGCCCTTCCAATGAGGATCTCTGACATTTCGGCGAGGACCAGTGGCCGTGGAGCGACTGAACCGGCAACCACTCTCGCCTGTTGCACGACGCCTTCGCTGACGTAGAGGGTGACGGCAATCATCACCAGTGCGTAGTCGCCGTGGCGGAGAGCGAATTCGCTGAAGGCAAAACCCCATCCGGGTTTGGCGGCAGGCCAGGCAGACTCGACCAACATCTCGTCGTCGGTCATGGAAGTCGTGAAGTCGGAGATGAAGAATTCGTCGGCGGAAATCTCTCGCCGTCCCCGGCTGGAGGCAACTGTCACAGCCCCCTCCAACGCCGTGAGGGCGACCGGGAGCTCTCCCCTCGAATCGGCGTGCGCCAGAGATCCGGCAACGGTTCCCTGGTTGCGAGTGACGAAGTGGCCGATGTGGGGAATGACCTGGGTCGCAATCGGAACCCTTGTCATAGCCAACCCGGACGCGCCAAATTCCGCTTGAGTGACGAGGGCGCCCACCCGGACCGTCTCGCCATCCTCAGCCACATATCCGAGATCGGGGATCCGGGTGACGTCGACCAGCACCTCGGGAAAAGCAAGACGCAGGTTGAGGAGTGGCACGAGGCTCTGACCGCCCGAGAGGATCTTGGCCCCGTACCCGACATCAGCCAGAATCGAGACGGCCTCGTCGACCGAGCCGGGGCGCTCATATCCGAATGGAGCGGGCTTCATCGACTCTCCATGAGGTGCCAGACCCGCGGTGCCGTCAGTGGAAGTTCCAAATCCTCTATACCGATTGCATCTCTAACAGCGTTCGCCAGAACTACGGGTGCACTCATTGTGTTTCCCTCACCCAAGCCCTTGGCTCCAAGTGTGGTGAACGGCGATGGGGTTTCGATATGGGATGAGGTCAGCGGTGGTACCTCCGGCGCGGTGATACACAGATAGTCCATGAGGGTGCTCGTCTTGGGATTGCCCTCGTCGTCGTACACGAGACGCTCGAGAAGCGCGGCTCCCGCCCCATGAGCAAACCCGCCGTATATCTGACCTTCGACCAGGGCCGGGTTGAGAAGCGTGCCGGCGTCGTGAGTCGTGGCATATGCGAGCACTGAAACTTGACCGGTGTTCCGGTCGACCTCGACTACTGCAACATCGACAACGAAGCCGTGCGCCGCCGAAGATGCAATGCGGTCCTCGGCGTCAGCCGGCTCAAGGTTTGGCGCTGAGGCGTAGCCGGTGACACGTAGTCCCGCCTCCATGCCGTCTGGCAGCGATTCGGGGTTCCAATGGGCTCGACCAGCGATTCGCCGCAACGAGATAGACGAGTCCGGGCTCCCGGCAACCGACGCTCTCCCACCGCTGAGAACCACGTCAATCGGGGAGCACTCCAGCTCGTCGGCCGCGATCAGCTTGAGTCTCTCAGCGAGCATGGACGCCGACTTGTGAATCGCCGCTGAGCCGATGCCCGAGAATCGCGACGAGTAGTTCCCCGATGAGATGGTCCAGGCCGAGGTATGGGTGTCGAGGTCGGCAACAACTTCGATGTCGGATGGGCTCAGACCAAGCAGGTCAGCAACAACTTGGGCGGCGACAGTCCGGTGACCCTGGCCCTGGGGCGTTGTGGACAACTCGACGACGACACCTGCAGAGGGTGACATTGAGATGGTTGCCCCTTCGGAGTTGCCTGACTTGGGCAAGCCGAGCTCCCGCTGCTCAGCAGTCTCGGCTAGCGATATATATCCCATGTTGGAGATCGAAGGCTCGACAACACACCCAAGTCCGATCCCGACGAGTCGACCCTCGGAGCGAGCTTGGGCTTGGATTGTCAGCCACTTCTCATATCCGATCTTCTCCAGCACGTCGTCGAGGCAGGCCTGGTAGTCACCTGAGTCGTAGATGGCCCCGCTGGGCGTGGAGTATGGGAACGAGCTGGACGGGATGAGGTTGCGACGGGCCAGTTCCACACGATCGATTCCGAGCCGGGACGATGCGATCGCCATGGCCGACTCCAGTGCGAAATAGAGCTGGGGGCCACCAAACCCGCGATTGAGGCTCGTCGGGAGCCGGTTGGTGAGTACAACACGGTTGCGAGCCGAGACGTGCTCCACGTGATATGCACCACTCAAAGAACCGTGCATCCGATACAGGGTCGCCGGCTCCGGCGCTCTGAGATAGGCCCCGACATCTTCGATCACCTCATACTTCAGTGCGAGCAGCCGACCGTCCTCCGAGAATCCCGCCTCTAGGTCAGTGATCCTCTCTGTCGAACTGGAGCTGGCGAGTAGGTGCTCGACTCGATCCTCCACCCACTTGACCGGAACGCCAACGAGGCGGGAGACGGCGCCGATCAGGACAACGGCATTCGCAACTGCGGCTTTGACCCCAAAGCTGCCCCCTGAATCTCCCGGAGTGATCAGTCTCAACCGAGATCCAGGAAGTCCGAGAGCAGCGGCCGCCACCATGTGAAGGGTGAACGGGCCCTGAAAGTTTGCCCAGGCGGTCATGGATCCGGCGGACTGGTTCCAATCTGCGACCACAACGAACGTCTCTATGGGGGACCCGGTCCAACGAGGAAACCGGTACCTCCCGCCGACGACGAGATCCGCATCGGCCATGGCTCCGTCGGCGTCACCGTATGTGAAACTTCGATCAGACACCACCCGCCCCGCCTCGAGGTCCGTGACCGGCTCCACAGGCTCGTAATCGATCATCACCAGTGCGGCCGCGTCCTCTGCGATATAGCGATCTCTGGCGACGACGACTGCCACAGGCTCGCCTACATACCGAACCTCTCCTACAGCGGCCGCGTAGTGGCTGACACCGGTGTCGATGACCGCAGGCAACGGCTTGGTCACAGCCGCCAGCTCGGACCCGGTGACCACCGCAAAGACTCCGGGGAGCGATGCGGCGACGGACGTGTCGATGTCGCCGACCCGGGCGTGAGCGAAAGGCGATCGAACCACCGCTGCATGGAGAACCCCAGGGACCGGCAAGAAGTCGTCGAGAAAACGACCACGACCACGGAGGAGTGCATCATCCTCGAAACGCGGAACGGAAGACCCAACCCAGGTTGCGCCGTCCAGACCAGTCATCAACTAGGCACGCTGGATCGCCAGGCGGCCAGGGCCGCACGACCGACTTCGACCATCGGTTTCGAGGTGGCGACGGCTACCCGTTTCACGTCTTCGAACTCAGGCTTGGCGCCGTATGGGCCGCTCTTGATGGCTATCTCGTAACCGTCCACCTCCACCGTGTCGTAGGTGCGCGGGAACACCTGCTTTTTTACAGCGGACGAGCGAATGCCGAGCGTTCCGGTCTCCTTGGCGAGCATCTCGGCCAAGGATGGGCTCAGCCCCGGCGGGCACAAAATGTGGATCTCATGGCCTGGACGGCCCTTCTTCATCACCACAGGAACGGTCCATGCGTCGTCGGCCCCCATCGACAGCGCCGTCTCGATCACGTATGAGATCACCTCGGGTGTCACATCGTCCACGTTGGTCTCGAGCGATACCGCGTCGACGACCCTCGACCCGGCGTCCTCGATGATCACCGCGGCAAGCATGTTGGCATGAGAATCGGGATCACGGCCGCCGGCACCGAAACCCGATCCGACCAGACTCCCCTCCGGGATACCACCCCAGGTGTCGACCATCGTGCGGAGGAGGGCCACTCCGGTGGGTGTAGCCGTCTCGAGCTCGGTCTGGACAGCCGTGACTGGAAGACCTTCCAACAGCCCGAGGACCGCCGGTGCAGGGTTGGGCATAGGTCCGTGGGAAGCGACCAGCATGCCAGCGCCGAGACCGATCGAACCGGAGTGCACAGCATCGACGTCAAGCGAGTCAAGGGCTGCCCACGAACCGACGATGTCCACGATGGCATCGATGGCACCTACCTCGTGGAAGTGAACATCGTCGATGGGCACACCGTGGCGCAGCGCCTCGATCTCGGCCAAGATTTTGAAAGTGCTCCTAGCACCGTCCTTGACTGAGATCGACATCGGAGAGTTCTCCAGCAGGCTGTCGATCTCGGACCACGATCGATGTTCGTCCGGTTCGGAGATGACAACCGCTCGCGTCGTCTCCAGACCTCGCCGTGACACCGACTCGACAGCTAGATCCCAACCCGACATGTCCAAGACCCCGAGCATGTCGCGAACTCTCTCCAGGTCGGCACCGAGACCAAACAGGGCTCCAAGCATCATGTCCCCGGATACGCCGAATACCGGATTGAGCCAAAGGATCCTCGGCATCAGGAGTTGATGATCCTCATCGCGGCACAGGCCGCTCCATAACCGTTGTCGATGCCGACCACAGATATCCCGGGAGCACACGACGAAAGCATCGAGAGAAGAGCTGTGATTCCCTCGAAACTCGATCCATATCCCGCCGAAGTGGGGACGCCAATCAGTGGCGCGCTGATGAGTCCGCCCAGAACCGTTGGGAGCGAAGCCTCCATTCCGGCCACGGCCACCACGACCGAATGCTCTTCGATGGTTGGGAGAACATCCATGAGCCTATGGATCCCTGCCACACCGACATCGCCTCTGACCTCAACGGGGACACCCATGGCCTCGAGCGTGGCCCGGCATTCGTCGACGACTGGCCGATCACTGGTACCTCCGGAGAGGATCGCAACCGGAGACACATCCCTGGGCTGGGCATGATTCCAAGTGAGGGTCCCGCTCAGCGACAAAGTCGGCTTGAGGGATGCGAGAGCCGTCACCTGGTGAGGGTCGGCGCGGGTGACGATGATCGGGTGTTCCGATCGATCGAGAAGTGCCTCGACGATCTCGACACATTGACCAACCGTCTTGCCCTGGGCGTAAACCGCCTCCGGAATCCCAATCCTTCCAGCCCTGCCGACATCGAGACGGGTATCGCCGTTGGCCACGACGTGTGTGGAGTCGCTCACATTCCTATGGCCGAGTTGAGATTTCCCGACCGGAGGCCCTCTAGATCGAGAGTGACGTAGTCGTATCCGACGGACTTCAGAGCAGCAACTACCTCGTCGTGTATCTCAACGGCTCTTCTGAGTTCTTCGGACCGCAGTTCGATCCGGGCTGTGGCTTCGTAGTGTCTCACCCTCAGGTCATTGAACCCCAGGTTCCTAAGGGCCTGCTCCGCTCTGTCGATCTTGGACAGGACGTTGACGGACACCGACGTTCCATAGGGAATTCGTGAGGCGAGACAAGGCATCGCCGGGCGATCCCATATCGGGAGACCCCAGTGATGCGCCAGACCTCTAACGTCGGCTTTGGTAAATCCCGCATCGACCAGGGGGAAACGGGCCCCTCTCTCCTGAGCGGCTTTCTGACCGGGGCGATGCTCCCCAAGATCGTCGATGTTTACTCCCAACGTGACGGTGGCACCCATCTCCTTCGCCACCGGGATGGTTGCGTCCATCAAGGCGTCTTTGCACCAGTAACAACGATCTGCATCGTTGGCAACGTACTTCGGGTTTGCCATCTCTTCGGTCAAAACGGGTCGCCATGGCATTTCCCATTCCGTCGCGAGGTCCCGACAACGCTCCAGCTCTCCTTCGGCGAGCGAGTCAGAGTCGGCGGTGACAGCCAACATGCTCTCCGGGCCCAGGGTGCGGAGCGCGGCGCTGGCGAGAAGCGACGAATCGACACCACCTGAGAAAGCTACGACGACGCGGCCTAACGCCAACAGCTCCGATTCGAGTCTCAAAGCCGCGATCTCGGTTGTTCTCTCCAACGTGGTCATCGGTCGGCTCCCTCAGTAATTCCGATGCCGCTCGGCAGCCCGAGCCACCTGCTCTTCAGATGGCCCTTCGGGCTCATCGAGGGCCCGGAACGCTTCGAGGACGGCGAGAGGGGAGCATTTGTGTTTCTTGGCTGCCATTGCAAGGGGTTCCGATGTGGCAACTCCGCAAAGTGCGCAGGCCCAGTTGAGCTTGAACATGAGCTTGGCGGCACGACCGTCGGGATACCTACGCAGAATCTCTGCAATGGTCGTCTTGCCCCGGATCCGGTCATCAGTGGTCACTGCACCGGTCAGAGCCGGATCTGCTCCATGGCCACGACCTCTTCGGAGTCCATACGGATCGCATTCCTCGGAAGCTGGTACCTCGCATACGGCAGGATCATCACCTTGGCATCGGGTCCATGACGCTCCATCGCCTCGGCAAATGCCTCATCCAAGGAGGTGGTCGCATCCATACCGATGTCGGCGGCCATCTCGAGATTCTCCTCGAGAGTGACCATCTTGAGATGTTTGCGGGTCATCACCTCATAGATCGGCACCCAAATACAGCCTGACCACATCTGGATTGCGCGGTGATGAATGTCGTGGAGCACCTTCTCGTAGTTCGCCCTGGTCGCAGGCATGTATGGTTTCATCAGGTCCATCAGAGCCAAACCTGGAAAATCCGCGATCTCGGTGTGGACCCCTGGTGAAGGCGAACAGTAGATCAGAGTCCCGCCATCTTTGAGCACGAGGTCGGCAGACATCGCACCCCAACCCGTGTGGAAAAACAGATGATCTGTCGGCGCAAACACACCACAGATGACGATGTCGGCCGGACCATGTTCAGTGACGGGGTTGTCATAGGCGTAAATCGAATTGAACCGGGTTATTGCCTCACGGTGAGCGTCGGGGTGGGCCCCATAGATCAGGTCGATCACCCTGCCGTGGGTATCGAGGATCGCATTCATGGTCGCCGAAAGACCACACATCGTCGCTACCTCGTCGATGTCCGACCGCATTGGACCGGCTAGGGCTCCGTAGTGTGTCTGGGGGGAAGTCACGAACGCCGCATGGTTCGATTCGATGGTGGCGTCCGAGACGACACCGGGAAGTATCAGCTTGCCGCCGCCACCCGCACCCCAGTGGTTGGACTGAGCTTGGCCGATCGTGATCTTCACCTCTGCGGTGGCAACTTCGTTGTGAAGCCAGACCGGGGTACCCCGGGACGAGATCCCGATGTAGGTGTACATCTCCGAGTTGCCGGGGTCGTTCTGGTGGAACGAGATACCCATTTCTTCCATTCGCGCCAGGTTGTCCTCGCCGATCTTCATCTTGATGTCAGCCTCGGACATCGGAAAGACCTTGCCGTTGGCGCACACCACCCGGGCATCGGTGATACCGGCAGCCTCGAGCGCGTCGAACACCGCGGGGAGCAGTTTCGAGGAGGGAGTGGGTCTGAACTGGTTGTCGATCACCACCGCAACGCTCTTGGCCCCAGCGATCAGCTCGGAGAATTTGCGACCGGAATGGGGAGTTTCGAGGGCTTCCCGGGCAGCCGAAGTGACGTCGGATAGTGGCTCGGGTTCGTTTGGCTCGATGACCGCCATGAGGTTCGAAGCCGGGATGTCGAGTTCGAGCGTCTCTCGGTTGACCAAATCCTCGTTGCCACTGGCTCCGATGGTCAGCGGGTCGAGTGACTCGTACGGGATTACCGCTTTGTATACATCGGACATCGTCTATTTCTCCTCTTCAGAATCTCGCGATCTCGTGGGGACTTGTCTCGGGTAATACCGACGACGTGTCATGGTCCCCGACCCTACTCGTCGTTTTAGTGTGCCTGATCTCCTGATTCCGTGTGATCTCCTATCTAGAACTTGCGATACTTGATGTAGGCATCTTTTGGGGACATCCCGGCCCTTATCGCCGTTCGGACCGCGTCTTCGCTGGACACGAGATGCTCCGCCTCGGCGATCACCTCTTCGGCAATGTCGAGCGGAACCACCACCACACCGTCATCATCGGCGAGGACGAGGTCACCGGCGCTCACCGACGACAACCCAACGTTGATCGGGTCGCCGATCGTGTCGATCGTCCAACGGCCGACTATGTCGGACGGCGTGGCATACCGACACCAGACCGGAAAACCCATCTCACGAACCATCTTTACGTCCCGGGTGCCGCCGTCGGTGACAAACCCACGAACACCACGACTGGAAAGTGTCTCGGCAGAAAGTTCACCCATATGGGCGTAGCTGTCGTCATTGGCTGCCAATACGACCATCGCCCCTTCGGGGGCCACCGAGAGCAATTCGGTCCACGCAAGGAGTGAGTCGTCCGCCGAGATGGAGGCGTCGAGACGACCCGACACCGGAAATGCCTCCCCACCGACGACCAACCCAGCGGTCAGTGGTCGGATGTCGTATGGGAGAACCTGGTCACCAAGACCTCGAGCCCTCAGGACGTCATGGATGATGCTCGTGTACAGAGCTTCCAATCGGTCCGGGCTCACGATGCGGCCAACCCGGTCTTGAAGAAATCTGCCGTCGCGGTGATGGCGTCTTTCAATGGAGTGTGGGGTACGCCTCCAAGGCGATCGCGCAACGGGGTGTCGTCGAGACCGTCGGGGAAAGGTAGAAGATCGTCACCGAATGTGATGCTGGAGGTTCCGGTCACTTCGTGGCAAAGCTGCACGTAGTCGGCGACTGACACGATGTCACCGGCCATCGAATAGCTGACCCCACCTTCTGGCTTGGCCCTCGAGGCAGCTATGAATGTCCTCGCCACGTCGGGCGCAAAATTGAATCCGGCAACTCCTCCGTAAGGAATGTGATAGCTGACACCTCTTGTAGCGGCTTCCAGAGCCAGAGTGGGAGCGGCGGTGACCCCTTGGTCACGACCCGGACCGAACACCGTGTACGGGCGCAGCCCGATACTCGGTACTTGGCTCTCGTTCCAATAGACCTTGGCGGTGTCTTCATTGGCGACTTTGAAAACGCCGTAGAGGGTCTCCGGGAGGCGAGGAGCGTCGGCAGCGAGGATTCTCTCGTCATAGTTCGAGGGGTGACCGTAGACCGCGGTGCTGGAGGCGTAGCTCAAGTGGCTGATCCCGGCTTGTTTGACCGCTTCGAAGACATTGACCGTCCCTGAGACGTTGACCGCGGCACCAACCACCGGATTGGCTCGCACCAACGGGACCTGCAATGCCGCCAAATGCACAACGTGGGTGCGACCATTTACCGCCCCGGCAACTTGATCGAAATCGGTGATGTCACCCTTGATCTGGTTGACCAAGCCGAATTGGTTCTCATCCAGGATCTGGCGAAGACGACGGTCGTCGTCACTCAGGTCAAAGGTCGAGACAGTCGCGCCATCTTCCAGGAGAAGACGTGTCACCCATGCCCCGAGACACCCCATCGCCCCCGTCACCAGGAACCTTTCACCGATCACGGAGTCAGAACCTCTCCCAGACCGTCAGGCCGATCTTTCTTCGTGTGTGTCGACGCCCAGATAGCGTCTCTGAGCTTCAGAGTCACCATCGAGCTCCTCCGATGTCAGCTCAGCCTCAATCCGACCGGAGACCATGACGAGCTGTCGATCGGCGACATCGGTGGCGACATGGAGGTTCTGCTCGACGAGCAGAATCGCATGACCCTCGCCGACAAGCACATGGCAGGCCTCGATCAGATTGTCGATGATGGTCGGGGCCAGACCCTCGGACGGCTCATCCATGATTATCAGTGGTGCGTTGAGCAAAAGCGCCCGAGCGATGGCCAACATCTGCTGCTCGCCACCTGACAGAGAAGTCCCACTGACCTCCTTACGCTCAACCAAACGGGGGAACAGGTCGTAGACGGCGCTCGGAGTCCACTTCTGCCCGCGCGTTCCTTTGGCCAACATCGCTAGATGTTCGTTGACGGTCAATGATTGGAAAAGACGTCGACCCTGTGGCACATAGCCGATTCCCTTAGACGCAATTCTGTGAATCTTCTTGCCGGCTATCTCTTCACCTGCCAGTTGGATCGACCCGCTTCTCGCCGGTACAAGACCCATGATCGCATTACAGAGGGTGGTCTTCCCCATGCCGTTGCGACCAACTATGGCAACTGCCTCGGTCCCCATCTCGAAGTTGATCCCATGGAGAATCGTGGCAGCGCCGTAGCCGGCTACCAGATCCGAGACGCGAAGGAGGGGCTCAGGCATGTGAGCCCGCCCGGCCCAGATAAATGTCGTGTACGAGCTGGTTGGCGCGAATGTCGTCAGGTGTGCCTTCGGCGACAACGACGCCATCGGCCATCACCACCAGTCGCTCAGCGACATTGAGTGCAACGGCCATGTCGTGCTCTATGAGGATGAGAGTCACTTTCTCGTCGAACGAATTGAGCAGATCGACGAGACGCTCCCGTTCTCCCCTAGAAAGACCCGAAGCCGGCTCGTCGAGCATGAGCAGACTCGGGTCGGTGGAAAGAGCCATTCCGACTTCAAGCTGACGCTGCTCCCCATGAGAGAGATCGGCAACGGCAACGGCAAGTTTGTCATTCAGCCAAACTGCGGCCGCGGCCCGAGCTGCTCGCTCTCTGAATTCGCTATCAGCCTTCCTACCATATGGGCGCAGGTGTCCCCCGTGTTTGCCGACGATTGCAACGAAGAGATTGTCGGCAACCGTGAGGCCCGGAAACAGCCGGGTCTTCTGATACGTCCTCGCCACCCCGAGACTCGGCCTGATCCGCGCGGGCGCGGTGCTGACGTCCTGGTCGCCGATGGTCACAGTGCCCGCAGATGGGGCGAAGTCACCGGCGATGACGTTGAAAAGAGTGGTCTTCCCGGCCCCGTTGGGACCGAGAATTCCAAGGCGCTCGCCTTGCGTGACGTCCAAATCGACGCCACGCAAGGCAATCACGCCACCGAAGGCCATTTCGATTCCCCGCAAGCGGAGAATCGGAGCTGTCGTTGACAAAGTCACGTTGGCTCGGGCCTTCTTTCTATCTATCTAGTTCTGAGGCTCACCGTCGATCACCGGGATCGAGTTACCGACCCATGGGAGATCGCGGACCTCACATAGTGGGATGTCACGACTCGGCATTCCGCCCTCCTTGGAGAACGATCCACCAAAGTCCTGAGTCACGCCGGGGACCAGCGCAACGGTCTTGAGGGTGAGAGTCCCATCGTCCGAAAGTGTCAGCTGACGAACCTGTGAGTCCACGATCGCCTGACGGTTCTCGTCAAGTGAGATCGGGCCGTAAGGACCTTCAACAGTCAAATTCGCCAAGGCGTTCTGAAGCGCAGCGTGATCGTCGGAGATGTCTCCGCCGACTTCCTCGAGCGCTTGTACCAGAGCCTTCGCCGCTACGAAGTAGTTCACCAGGAAACCAGAGTGTGCCTGGGCTCCAGCCGGTGCCGGGTTGCCACCCGGATCCGGGAACTCGGTGAAATGGGTCTCCATGATCCCCGTGTGCAGAGGAACGCCGGGAAGGTTGACGTCGGCAGCAGTGCCGAATCCACCTACATACGCGCCCTCGAGCGAGGGATCAAACGACGCTGCGTCAAACTCCCAGAACAGGTTACCAATGACCTGGTCGGGTGACAGTGGGCCATGAATGTCTTCAAAGGCCTTGATGGACGGGATGTTGCCCGTGCCACCGACTGCCCAGAAGTATCCATCGACCTCGTCGGGGGCTGGCAGCTGAGCGGCGAACGACGAGTAGTCGGTCGTGTTCAGTGGTGGGAACACCCTTGCGGTGACCTCTCCACCTGCTGCACAGAACTCGGCGATGAACCCAGCAGCCGACGTCCAGCCGAAGCTGTAGTCGTCCATGATCACCGCAGCCGTATCCCAACCGAGGACGTTCTTGGCGTAGTCGCCTGTGCCAGCGTTCCACTGAGCACCATCACCATTGAACCGGAAGAAGTTCGGAGCTTGGACATCCAGAGTGGTGTCCATGGCGCCGGCCGTTCCGTTGATGAATGTCTGCGTCGGGTGGTCCTTGGCATAGTTGGCAACTGCCACAGACTCGTCACCGGAAAGTGGGCCGATCATGATGTCGGCACCAAGCTGCTCCATGAGCCTGCGGGTCTCTTCGATGGCCTTGTCAGCGGTGTCATCTGCACAACCAACTCCGACGAGCTCGATGGGCACACCGTTGACGGAGGCACCCGTGAACCCGGCGACGGGGTCGGTCGGGTCGGTGATCGTCGCACCGGCGTACTCGGCAAAGGCCGCGCCGACGCCTGCCAGGTCCTGAGCATGGAAGCCGCCAAAGGCGCCTTCACAGTCGGACAGGACGGCGAGCTTGATCACCTCTGTGCCACCACTAGGAGCCTCAGTCGAATCGGTACCACCTTCAGTGGTGTCCGGTGCTGCTGCTTCCGTCGTGTCGGTCCCACCGGCTTCCGTGGTGTCGCTGGCATCGTCCGACGGCGAACATGCCGCGAGCACGAGAGCAAGCACGGCCAGTGGCCACAGATACCTCGCAATCGACCATCTTGATTTCGATTTACTCAATTCTCCTCCTTGGGGCCGTTTAGGCCTTCGCTATTTTCCTTTTCTGCGGGTCCGGTTGTGGCCACGACCAAGTCGTGGCTTTCCCCCGGTTCACTGGGCTCGCGGCCTCTCTTGAAGAGACGACCGATCATCGAGCCAATGCCGACCAGACCATTTGGGGAAACCAAAACGATTATCAAGAAGATCAAACCGATGATCGTGTTGAAACGCTCCTCACCCAGCCCAATGAGATTGAGCCCGGGTACGTCCCTAACGTAATTGTTGACCAGCACAAAGAACAACGCACCGATCCATGCGCCCTCGAGACGATTGATGCCGCCGATCACCGCGATGATCAGCAAAGCGAGGATCTCCCCGACACCAATCGAAGCGGGATCGATCTGACGGTTCCACCAGACGTTGAGGACACCACCCAAAGAAGCGATGAACGCGCCGAGCGTGAAGGCCAACGTGCGGTGGATTGCGACGTTGAAGCCAAGGGCTCCCATCCTCACCGGATCGTCCCTGACGCCCTGCAGTGCCAATCCAAACGGGGTGCGTACTACGTATCTGAGCAAGACATAGGAGAAGACGGAGACGCCAATCGCCACGTAGTAGAGCCTCTCGGGAAACTCCCCTGGTTCTCCGATGAAGGGGGGCGCCACGATCTGGTTGATTCCGCCAAACCCGCTGAAAGTGGTGACCTGACCGAAGAAGAAGAACCCGATCACTCCAAAAGTCAGGGTGATCATCAGGAAATAGAGGCCGGCCGACCGCGACGATATTGCACCGAGGATGAATCCCAGGATGACGGTGAGGACAATCCCAATGGCTACACCAACCCAAGGGTCGAGACCCAGATTCAACCCTTTGCTGCCACCGGTAGTGACCGCATTGCCGATGACGAAACCACAGAAGCCAAACATGAGGGTTTGGGCCAGTGAGATCATTCCCCCAAATGCGGCGAGGAAGATGAGGCTTGCCGCGGCAACACCCAACAGAAGGGCCTGAGTGAGAACGAAGCTGACGAAGAAGTCAGACGTGAAGGCCGGCGCTACCAGCAGCAATGCGATTGCGATGAGAACCAAGACGTTCTCGGCCCGGAAGAACTTCTTCGTGCCGTTGGCAGCGAGGGTGGTCATTCCGGTCTCCCGAACAAGCCGTATGGACGCCAGGCGAGAACCGCTGCAAGCAGGACAAAGGTGAATATCACCGAATAATGGGTGAAATTCGCCGGCAGATAGGCCGGAGCAAAGGCAGTAACCACACCGAGCATTAGAGAGCCCGCTGCCGCACCCATCAAAGAGCCCATGCCACCGACGATGACGACGATGATCGAGTTGAGAAGCCAGTTGCCGTCGACGCCGGACCCGAGAGCCGCAAAGGAGCCGCCGATAACCCCGCCAATGCCGGCAAGAGCGGATCCAACAAGAAATGCCAATGCAAAGACCACCTGGACGTTGATGCCGAGCGCCTGAACCATCGATGTGTCGTCAACGCCGGCACGAATCACCATGCCGGTCCGGGTCTTCTGGAGCCACGCCCACAGAGCAACCCCGACCACGATTGCGATGAACAACATGAACAGACGTGTTTGGGAATACCGGAAGCTGCCGATCTCGATGAACCCATCGATGAACCCCGGCCACTTGATGTCTTTGGCCAAACCGCCAAAGATCGCCACCATCTGGTCAGCCAGAATCACCGATATTGCAATGGTGATCAGGGTCTCGCGCATGTCCTGACCCTGGAACCAGCGGAGGAACACCTGTTGGATTATCAGACCGATGAGCCCGGCAACCACCGCGGCCATAGCCAGTGGCAACAGCCAGTCTCCGGGGCTAACTTCGGCTGAGGAGAAGTTTCCTTTTCCCACCAGGTACTTCTGAAACTCGAGTGCCACGTAGCCACCCAGCAAGAACAGCGAACCATGAGCCAGGTTGACCACCCTCATCAGTCCGAAGATCAAAGTGAATCCCGCCGCCACGATGAAGTAGAGACCGGCGATCGTCAACGCATCCAGAAACGCTCGGCTGAAATCGGTAGCACCGGAGATCAGCGGGTCGGCCGGGGTTCCTCTGGCGAAGAACAGAACCCAGGCTACGAGCGCGGCCAGCAGAATCAGCCCAATGCCAAGAGCGACCTTTTGGCCCGTCGACCGTTGCGATGAACCTCGGCTGATAGTGCCTGCTGTCAAGACTGCCTTCCTCCCAGAACCTCTCGGCGATCAGGCCAGGGCTTTGATCACTGAATCGACGTTAGTGACGGTTGAAACGTTCTGGAGGGCGTAATTGATGGACGCGTTGTGCCAGTCGGCGTTCATGGTCGAGCACCCATCTTCGGGAACAACCATGTAGTAGCCCTTGTCAGCACCGGTACGAGCGGTGTGTTCGATCGACATGTTGGTCCAGGCACCCGAGATGATGACCGTGTCGCGCCCTGTTCCAGCGAGGAGGTTTTCCAGATTGGTTCCTTGCCATGCGCTCATCCGCATCTTCTCGACGATGAAGTCACCGTTCTGTGGCTCGAGGCCTTCGGCTGGAGCGGCTCCCCAGGTCCCCCGCACCAGGGCACCCTCCGCAACTCCCTCGAAGAGTGGAGCGTTGAGCTTCAGCCCGGGAGCGCCCTTCTCGACGATGTACCAAACATGGATCACGGGAATGCCTTTGTCCCGACACTGGGCTGCAAGCCGTTGCACGTTGGCAACCACGTTCTGCTCTTTGGCATGCTCAGGAGCACCGGAATCCGCAAACGCGCCTCCTTCGATGATCACATCGTTTTGAAGATCTTGTACGAGTAGGGCGCACCGGCTGGCGTCGAGCGTTAGCTCATCAGTCATTTCGTTACCTCGCTATCTGTGGGCCGGGCCGTTCAGCCCATGTATGGCTCGCGATGCGGAGCCACCTTTGTCCTGATCGTGTAGAGCGATGTGGAGCTGGGCATATACAGGGTCTTCCAGTCGTCGTCTCCCCAGGTGAGGTTGCCCACGTTCTCAGGCACCTTCACCTTTCCCAGGTACTCACCTCCGGCAGAGAAGACCCAAACTCCACCGGGGCCCGTGACCCAGATGTTGCCCTGCTCGTCGCATTTCATCCCATCGGGGATCCCCTCCTCGATGACACCGGATCCGATCCCATCCACGAACAAACGCCCGTTGGAGAGTGTCCCGTCGGCATTCACGTCATACACGTCGATCAGGGCCTTTGGGGTGTCGTTGATGTAGAGCAACGACTCATCAGGTGAGAAACAGAGACCGTTTGGCTGCTCATACTTGTCACGGTCGACAACGAGTTGGAGGTCGCCACCACCCGGTGGGATCCGGAACACGCCCTGGAAGCCGAGCTCGCGCTCACGCTCGAGGCCAAACACAGGCATCCGTCCGTACCAGGGATCGGAGAAATAGATCGAGCCGTCGGATCGGACGCAGACATCATTGGGGCTGTTGAGCTCCTTGCCCTCGAAATGCGAAGCGAGGACTTCGACGCTGCCGTCAGGTCGCTCCATGATCAGTGACGATGTGACGTGTTCGCAGACGATCAGGTTGAGGTCCTGGTCGTAGGTCATCCCGTTGCATTTGTTGGAGGGGTTCCTCATCTCCACGACACCGCTACCGGGGGTGTATTTGCGGCGAACATCGCCCGGCATATCAGAGAAGAGGAGGTATCCGCCCTCGGGATTCCAGATGGGCCCCTCCGTGAAAGTGAACCCACTCCCCACCTTCTCAACGGTGGCGGTCTCGTCCAAAAGCTCCCAAATCGCGTCGGAACGCGCTTCTACGTCACCCATTTGCTCCATCCTCCAGCGCTAGCAGACCTTCGGGTCCCCAACGGGGTCGGTGGTGTTGCTCCACCCCGGTCCCGCTGGGCGATACAAAGACACGGTACGGACAATTCAACACACACCGCCAGACTCACTGGGAGCAAAATCCACCGCCATTTGAGCTAGTTCCTACGGACTAGTTCTCATCTTCGAGCAGGAGCATCCACACTGGCGTAACCTCGTCTTGTGACAACCACCCGCAACCCGCCTGGTCGGAGTGTCGATGAGTCGAGTGCGAACGGCGACACTCTTGCCATCTACGCCAAGCTCCTCCGTGGAGAACTTGAAGGCGACACCGCATTGCGGGCGAGCCAGCAGATGCTGCAGATGATCTTCGACACCATCCCTGAAGCCATCTGGTGGAAAGACAGAGAGTGCACGTTTCTGGGTGTCAACCATGTCCTCGCCAATATCGCGGGTCTCGACCCAAAGGACATGGTCGGAAAGACTGATTTCGATATGCCCTGGGCATCGGGCAACCCCTATGGCGCCAAGTGGTACCAGGACTGGGATCGCGAGGTCATGGAGTCTGGAATCGCCCAATATGGCATCAAAGAAGAGCTGACCATGCCCGACGGGGCCAAAGTGTGGATCGAAACCAACAAGGTTCCCCTACGTGACTTCAGTGGGAGGGTCATCGGTGTTCTCGGCAGTTTCCAAGATGTCACCGAGCGTCATCTCGCCGACGAATCACGCAAGGCCGCAATGGAAGAGCTGGATGAAAGGGTCAAGACCAGGACCTCGGCGCTCCGCAAGGCCAACGAGACACTGCGCCGCGAGGTCGAAGAGCGGATAAGGCTCCAGGCACAAGAGAGGAAACAGAGGGCGTATGCCGAAGCCTTGCGTGACACGGCCGCTGCGGTTGCCGAGTCGCTCGATGTCGACGAAGTCCTCGAACAGGTACTGCTTGGTGTCGATCGCTTGATCAAACACCATCTCTCGGCGGTCGTGCTGATCGATGACGACGGCGCCCACACGCTTGCCCACACCCATGACAGCAACCGTGACCAGGTCGGTTCTGACTGTGACGTTGGGATGCGGATAGACCATCTTTCGCTGGTCAAGGATCTGGAAAACGCTGGTGGCACGCTCATCCGCAACGACATGCGGGGCGGATCACTCGGCGACCAAACCAGGTCTGCGATTGGCGCGCCCATCACCGTCAGCGAGACCCGTATCGGCTATTTGGTCGTGGAAAGCGTGTCCCCCGGCTACTTCGACTCGAGTCACACTGAACGTCTCGCAGCGATCGCCGACCTAGCGGCGGCGGCGATCTCAAATGCCCAGCTATTCAGTGCGGAAGCTGAATTGGCTGCGATCGAGGAGCGCCAACGCCTCGCCAGAGAACTTCATGACGCGGTGAGTCAAACTCTCTGGACCGCCAACCTGGTGAGCGACTCGATCGTCGCCAACGGTCCAGCGGACGTCACTGAAGAACAAGTGGAGCGTCTCAAGACGCTCACTCGTGGTGCCCTTGCGGAGATGCGAAGTCTGTTGCTCGAATTGCGTCCCGCATCCCTCGTCGAGACCCCGCTCACCGAGCTCCTCGAACAGCTGGTCGACGCCCTCCAAAGCAGGCGATCGATCGAGGCCACCGTGAATGTGCCGGCTCTGGAAGATCAGTGGGAACCGGCTCCACAAGCGAAACACGCCATGTACCGAATAGCTCAGGAGGCTCTCAACAACGTTGGGCGCCATTCGGGGGCAACAAGGGTTGTCATCGAAGTGCAAGTAGAACCCGACATCCTGGCAATGACCATCTGCGACAACGGATCGGGTTTCAACATCGAGGACACCAGGGCAGACAGGCTCGGGTTGACGATCATGAAGGAGAGAGCCGAGGCCGTTGGCGCATCTTTTGGGATTCAGTCCGAACTCGCGACGGGCACCACGATCCAAGTTGGTCTCCCACTCAGGCTGGCGGTGCCCGCACGATGACCGAAAACATCAGGGTACTAGTGGTTGACGATCATGACCTTCTCCGGGAGGGTGTTGTCGGGACGTTGAGCAACTTCGACGACATCGACGTTGTCGGGGAAGCAAACAACGGCGATGCCGCCGTGGCCCTCGTGGCAGATCTGGAACCAGACGTTGTTGTCATGGATCTCGTCATGCCTGGCGGAAGCGGTATGGATGCCATCCGGCAGATACGCGACAAACACCCTTCGACGCGGGTGCTCGCTCTCACGAGCTTCACCGACGGTTCGCTGGTCCGACGAGCGATTGAAGCCGGAGCGACGAGCTTCCTCTTCAAGACTGTGGACGTCGACGGGTTCGCCAGCGCGGTGCGCTCCACGGCGGCCGGTCAGACGACACTTGCACCGGGTGTGGCCGCCCACCTCGTGGCCAGACCCGACTCGATTGGCGACCTCACGCAGCGGGAAGAGGAGGTGGCCAACCTTCTCGCCGCCGGTCTCTCGAACGCCGATATCGCCCGCGACCTCCACATGTCGGTGTTCACCGCCAAGAACCATGTGCGCAACATCCTGATGAAGCTGCAGGTCCAGTCACGTACCGAGGCCGCTTCTTTGATCCTGAACCACAGATATCAAACACAGGGTGGCCATTGGGATAGTTCTTAGGGACTAGCCCTCGCGAACCCCTAATTTGGCCTGGTAGAGCCTTGGCAGGTCGGCCATTTCTTTCCATAGTCGCGATGTGCCCACATTGCCTGGGCGGTGTGGTGCTGTCATGAACGCACCTATGGTGGCTGAGTCGTCAGATTGGGGTCTTGATGAACGTCGACGTTGTAATTCCGGAGTCAGAGAGTGAGGCGGTCACCGCATTCGGCGACGGTTCCGACATCACCGTGATCGCAGGCGGCACCATCGTGATGCAGCTGCTCAACTATCACCGCTTCCAGCCCGCGAAGGTGTTGTTGCTCTCCAAGGCTGGCATGTCGTACGTCAACATGCCCGTAACTGAGAAGGCCCATGCAGGAATCCACTACGGAGGTGGGAGTATCACCATCGGAGCCACAACTCCACTTTCGGATCTGGTCGGTCTGGCGCCACCTCTCGGACCGTGTGCCGCCAACGTTGCCGACAAGGAAATTCGATCCCAGGCGACCCTGGGGGGCAACCTCTGCTCCCCGACTCCACCAGACCACCCAAGTGGCGATCTTCAAGGTGCCTT
>JBAVIK010000416.1:0-2973 GCA_049686815.1 Acidimicrobiia bacterium
ATCTATGGACGTCGCGATCCCCCCCAACTTCGACGGCTCAGAGGATCTCCTCCAGATAGTCGCCACCAAAATCGTGAGGCCCCGTATCCCAACCGGTGTCATCCCTCGCGCTCGTTTGATCGAGAAACTCTCTGACCCCTCTGAAGCGCGGGTCGCATTGGTCGCTGCCGCCGCCGGGTACGGGAAGACGAGTGTCCTCTCACAATGGGCCGAGCTAGATCCAAGGCCGGTTGCGTGGCTGACGTTGAGTCAAACCGACTCGGATTTAGTGCGCTTCTGGTCCTACGTTGTGGCGGCCCTGAGGTCCATCGTTCCGGGGCTGGATGTCGAGCCACGTTTGTTCGGTCCGTCGATCACCGATGACATCATGCCCGTGGTAATAAACGCGATCTCCGCGGTCCGTGAAGGAGTCGTGCTCGTGTTGGACGATTATCACGAGATCACCTCTCCGGACGTCGATAGTGCGGTCGAACGTCTCATCCGCCGAATGCCAGATGGCAGCTGTCTGGCTATCGCCAGCAGGCGATCCCCAAATCTCTCCCTGGCACGGTGGAGGGCTGCTGAAGTGATGGTCGAGCTACGACAAACTGATCTGAGTTTCACCGAGGCGGAAGCACGCGACTGGCTACATGCCAGAGGAGCAGAACTGTCGGATGAGTCGATTCGAACTTCGGTTGAGGTAACAGAGGGCTGGCCGGCCGCATATGCACTGTCGATGGGCTCGATTCTGTCGTCGGAGGAGCCGGAGGCAGTTCTGGTCAAGCTCCGCGGTGACAATCGCCACATCGCCGACTACATCAGCGACGAGGTCCTGACCGGTCTGGACCACGGCGACCGCCTCATTCTGCGCGCCGCCTCGCTTTGCCCTGAAGTGTGTGGCTCTTTGCTTGACCACATGCTCGACAATGAGCGATCGGCCGTTGATCTCACGCGCCTCAGCAACTCGGATGTGCTGTTGGAGCCCGCGGATAGCAACGGGGTCTGGTTTCGACTTCACAGGTTGCTCAGTGAGTTCCTGTTGGGAGACTTCAACTCAGAAGACGAGATACGAGACCTCTCAGCGCGAGCGGCCGACTGGTTCCTAGGCCACGAACGGCCTCGAGAGGCCCTCGAGATGACCCTGCTTTCAGCAAACAGTCGCCTCGCCGTGGACATGATCAATCGGAGTTGGCCCGCCTACATGCTTCTGGGTCAGGTGGAGACAATCAAGCGAGATCTCGACCGGATTCCCACGGAAGAGGCGTCTGTCAACGCGACCTACCTGGTCACTCGTGCCTGGGTTCATGCCTCGGATGGTCGTCGCCGAGACGCCCGCGAGCTCGTTCTGCAGGCGTCACTGCACGACGACGGCCGCCCACTGCCCGACGGTTGCCCGTCCGTCGAGGCCGCAGTTGAGCTGATCAATGCGCTGTATGTGCTCCAAGACATCGAGAACAGCTCTGCCAGTGCGGGGAGGGTGGATGATCTCATCGATGGCTCCTCGCCATTTCGCCCGGTTGCGGATCTCGCCGTTGCTTCGAATGCCGTGGCGAGGGGAGAGCTTCACACAGCGCGGAGCAGATTCACCCGAGTTCTGACTGCAGGTGAGCCCCTCCTCAGGGCGCAGGCCATCGGATGGCTCACCATCGTCGATGTCCTCCAGGACGACTCGGAGAGCGCCCGATTGCGATTGAAGGATGCTGAACCCGTCCTCGCCGAGTACCCACGCATCGCGAAAAGCCCGACGATCATCACGGCGCGTGCTGCGGTCGAATTGACCGCTGGCCGACCGCTGGAGGCAGCAACCAAACTCGAGGACTGCCTCAGTGGACTGGGTTCGTCCGATCCGCCGATGAGATTGGAGATTCTGATATGGCTCGCGTCGGCGGAGGCAGCCGTTGGCCGTGCAGATCGAGCCAGAGAACGAATCCGAGAGGCTCAGGACATTGCCAGGGACCTTGGTGGTTCCGCATGGCACTCTCTGCGTCTCGATGCCATCGCCGAGCGGTTGGCCCCCCAGAAGGCGCTAGTCGGCATCAATCCCGGTCTCACTGATCGCGAGCTGCGAATCCTCCAGTTGCTGACCTCAACTCATCTCTCACAGAGAGAGATTGGAAGGGAACTCAACATCGCGTTCAATACGGTCAAGAGCCACGTCAAGTCAATCTACGTCAAGATCGGTGCCAGCACGCGGGAAGAAGCGGCTCAAATCGCGAAGGTACGGGGCCTCCTCTAGCGACACCTCTGACCCTGGTACGGCCCATTTGGCTGCCTACCCAGGCTGGGTGATGACTCGTCACCCCATGACATAGCAGCATTGCCCAAGGAGTGGTTATTGCGCTATGAATTCTCTCTTCGCGGACGATTGGGCACCATTGTCGAGCAGTCGTTGGACCCCCTTTCAGTCAGGTATGAGGGTGGTGAGACGTATCTCATCATCGAAGCGACCGACGATGCAGAGCTGTACGGAGCCATGTCGCAAATGGAACGGCTCGGGCTGAGCATCATGGGCTTTCGTCGTATCGATTCAGGCGATGATCGTGTGACCCCGGGAATCGACGAATCAGAATGAGCAACCCGATGCCACGGTGTTCCGCCGATCAGCCCGACTTTGATCACCCCTCGTATTCACTACGCCAACGCGCTCGTCCCATGGCACAGAGGAGGATTGGCTTGTGACGATCCCTTGGCCCGAAACAAACTCTGGGATGCTCCTGTGAATTCGAGCGACCCCAGCAGGAACCGGGACGTGGCTGCAGCAGAGCACTCGCCTGAGGACGACGCCAGGCTGAATCGTAGGAAAGCGATTCGAGAACTGATCCTGATGGGGATCGTTCTGTTCTTGATCTTCGTCGTGTTCTTGCCACAGTTCATCGACTACGGCCAGGTCGTGGACTCGTTGCTCCAGCTCTCCATCGGCCAAATCGCTCTCCTCACCGTTCTCGCGCTCCCGTACATGTGGCTCACGGCTGGTGTTTCCAACGTTCTCATTCC
>JBAVIK010000417.1:0-8533 GCA_049686815.1 Acidimicrobiia bacterium
ACGTAATACTTACAACGTACGAAGAGACGAGCGTCCGAGCGACCACGGGATGCGAGCTCATTGGGGCGTTACCGGGCTAAGGAGAGAGATGACACATCGGGAAACCAAGCAGAAAGCGACCCAGCAGAAGTCGCGGATGATGGCGATTGTCCAGGACGGCTATGGAAAGCCGGAGCAGGTGCTCCGACTTGATGAAATCGATGTGCCGACGGTGGGTGATGACGAGGTTCTGGTGAGGATGCACGCAACGAGTGTCAACACTCCCGACTGGATCACGGTGGCTGGGATCCCTTACTTCGTGCGGCTTCAGGCTGGTCTGCGTCGTCCCCGTTCGTTGGTGCGGGGATCCGACGTTGCCGGAGTTGTCGAGTTGGTCGGAGAGAATGTGACGAATCTCAAGGCAGGAGACCTGGTTTGGGGATCATGGTGGACTGGGAGTCTGAGCACACCGGGGACCTTTGCCGAGCTCAGTGTCGGTCCAGCTTCTCAGCTCGCCACGAAGCCGGCGGGTCTCACCTTTGAGGAAGCAGGTGCCTCTGTCATGTCCGGGCTGACTGCGCTGGTAGCCATACGCGATCTGGGACGGGCCGGTCCGGGAAGAAGCATCCTGATCAACGGGGCGTCTGGAGGGGTTGGCACGTTTGCGATTCAGATCGCGAAGTCTTTCGGTGCCGAAGTGACCGGTGTTTGCAGCACACGGAACGTCGCGCTTGTCGAATCTTTGGGTGCGGATCACGTCGTCGACTACACAAAACAGGACTTCACACGAGGTGACAGACGGTATGACGTCATTCTAGACAACGTCATGAACCACCGACCTTCTGTAACCACACGTGTTCTCGCACGTGGCGGAACGTTCATCCCCAACAGCGTTGGAGACAAGGGAGGGCTCTTCGCCGGCCTCCCGAGAATGGCTGGAGCAGCGCTGGTCGGACTGGGTCAGACCGATGTGCGGTTCGCCGGGGATTGGGTACCACCGAGCCAAGAAAACCTGGCGGCGCTCGCCGAGCTTTTCGAGTCGGGCGCCATCAAGGTCGTCATTGACGAGGTCTACCCCCTCCATGAGGCGGGGCGTGCGGTGGCACACATGCTGGGACACCATGCACGTGGCAACATCGTCTTGAGCATGTAGGGGGCCCCGCAATACCATTGATGCTGGAGGTTCTCATCGATTTCACAATTCATCCCGAGCTGCCGGCGACCGACATCAATCGAGCGGCCGGTTGGTACAAAGAGAAATTGGGTCTTGAGCCCGTGCTCCATGGAAACGAGCCAATCGAACCGGGAACAACCTCATATGACTCGGAGCTCCTATACGACACCGGCACAGCCAGGTTTGGTGTCTACGAATCAGAGTTCGCAGGTAGGAATCAAGCAACCGCAGCCCGGCTGGTCACCGCTGATTTCGACTCGGCACATGCCGAGCTAATTACCAATGGTGTTGTCTTCGAGACCTACGACATCGACGTGTATTTCGACTCACCCGACGGACGCCCTTACTGGGACAGGGGCGCTCTCGTCTTTCCCGACGGCGAGAAGACAGCCTGGTTCAAGGACTCAGAGGGGAACATCCTCGCCCTCGGATCTACCTGACGAACGCTGGTGCCGAATCACACCTCCACGGTGTCATCTCGTTTGACAGACCGGCGCCTCAGCTCCGATCAAAAACGATCGACATGCCCTCAGGCGTCGAAACCGACATGGTGTTGCTATCGCATGAGAATTCCCCGGCCGGATCGACTGTGTTATCAGGGAGGTCGACTGACTGGGTCGGCAAGTCGAGCAACTGACCATCGACCTCGACCTGGCTCTTGATCTCGAAGGAATCCTGATTGAGCTCTGCTGACATGGTGTTGCCGTCCACTTGATAGGTGCCGCTTTCCTGAGAATCGATTGTCTGGATCAAGGTGCCCTCAGATGTCTCGACCTGAAAAGACCACATGTCTCGGACGGCCTTCATAGTCCCGTCCGCACCGAACTCAACGGTGTAGCTGCCTCCGGTGTGCACAAAGGAAGCGCCCTGGAGCTCACCTTCGAGCATCTCCATCATCTGTGTGAAGAACGAATCGGAGTTCATGGACCACATGCCCACCAGGCACTCGGCTCCGCCTGTGGCAGCGGCGACCGTGGTCGTCGCTCGTGGCTCGGTGGTGGTGGGTGTGTTGGCTGCCGAGGTCGTCGTCGAACTGTCGGCGGTCGTGGTGGTGGCACCTGCGGACTCTGTCGTAGAAGAGGCCGAATCGGGGCTGCACGCGGCCACCATCATCGACAGAACGGCCACCACGATGAAAATCGAACGTCTCACGAAAACCCCTATCACAGCGAGAACGAGAACCTAGCAATCTGGGCAAACGAGAGCAGAATCGACGTCTTAGGACACTGGAAGAACTCTGATGGCGGACGCGACCTGACGCACAACGTCGAGTTCGCGCAGCGCGGCAATTGCGATCTGGTGATCGGCCTCAGCAGAGGGGTGGGTGATGAAGAGCAGTGTTGCCTCCTCGTCCCGGCCGATTTGGATCATCGATTCGATGCTCACTCCATTGTTGCCAATCGTCGAAGCGATTTGGGCGAGCACACCGGGTTGGTCAGCGACCTCCAGGCGAAGGTACCAACTGGTCTCGACCTCGGCGAAATCGCGGAGATGTCCGGGCGCAAACCGTACCCGTGGCGGCACTTGCGCACCGGCCAGTAGCTCTCGTGAGGCGGTGATGATGTCGCCGAGAACCGCGGTGGCAGTGGGCTCGCCCCCCGCTCCGGGCCCGGCGAATAGGAGCTCGCCAACTCCTTGGCCCTTCACGTAGACGGCGTTTTGCGAGCCGCGGACGGTTGCCAGCGGGTGATCCTTGGGTATCAAGGTCGGATGAACTCGGACGCTGACGCCGTTCCCCAGATCAGTGGCGACCGCCAGAAGCTTTGGCAGATAGCCGAGATCGGAGGCGAATTTGATGTCGGTGGAATCAAGGTGCTCGATGCCCTCGTGGTGAACTTGATCACCTCCGACCCAAGTGCCAAAGGCCAGGCTCGCCAGGATCGCGGCCTTTGACGCCGCATCGGCACCCGATACATCGGCGGTCGGATCGGCTTCGGCGTACCCGAGCTCTTGAGCGTCGGCCAGGGCGGCCGCGTAGCTGACATCGGATTCGCACATCTGAGTGAGGATGTAGTTGGTAGTGCCGTTGACGATTCCGAGGATCTCGCTGAGACGTTCCCCGGCCAGAGACTCTGACAGCGGTCGGATTATGGGGATGGCACCTCCGACGGCCGCCTCGAACAGAAGGGAAACGCCTTTGGCTTCGGCGGCCTCGATCAAAACCTGACCCCGATGGGCGACCAACTCCTTGTTTGCTGTCACCACTGGCTTGCCCGCCTGCAGAGCCCGAAGGACCAGGTCCCCGGCGGGATCGAGACCACCCATCAACTCGACGACAAGGTCGACATCGGGATCGTCGACGACGTCCTCGGACTGATCCGTGAGGACACCAGTGGGAAAGGCGTACGGCCGGGGTTTGTCGAGCTCACGAACTGCGAGATACCTGAGGTCGAGCTCGAGCCCAGTCTTTGTGGCGATCGTTTCTGATTCAGTCAACAGCCGATGGGCAAGGGCCCCGCCGACTGTGCCTCCACCGAGTATTCCGACTCCGACTTTCAAACTGGCTCCATCCGGGGTAGGCCGAGGATTGTATGCCTGGTGTGATCAAGTGAAGAAGACCGGGATCGCCTTTGGCCATACGTCGATCACGTCGTTGCAGTAGCGGGTACCCCTGTTCCGAAGCGACTCGGCAATGCCTCGTGTCTCAAGGGATCATCGCGACGCTTCGGCGAATTTCTGAGATGGTGTCATCCACCGGAGGGCTTGTCGGGGTCTGGTGTTGAGGGAGTAGGCGGCCCGGTCGACGAGGTATTGGCGAGCCGCTAGCCAGGCAGTGCGGCCTCGGGATCGTCGAGGTGCATCCATCGGTAGGCCGCGGTGAACCATGTGGCCGACAGGACCGTCCAAAGTGTCAGCAGCATGAGCCATGGTGCCGGTTGCCACCATCCAATGAAGACGACAAGGCTTGCTGCTGCCAGGAGGGTCCCGGCGGTCGGATTGAACAATTCTGGAACTCTCTGGTAGTCCTGGAGAGTGCGCATCACTAGCACCAGCCAGATGAGCCCAAAGGCGACAGCCCCACTCATCAACCAGGCGGTTCCGGCAGGCACGTGGGCGTCGGATGCGTGCTCCACCATGCTGACCATCGCGGCGCCGGCAGCGGCTATGGCCAGCGTCACCGGAAAGTGACCAAACATCCATCGGGTCCTGTGAAGAGCGGCTTCTCGGGGATGTCGCCTCCCCACGAAGTCGAAGTACGACCACCAGAAGGCAAAACCAATCATCAACCCGAGCATCCCTGTCACCACCGCCAGCGGGGTCAAGTCGGTAGATGACAGGCCGCCGACGACACCCACCACGACCTCACCGAGGACGATGATCGTGAACAGGCCGAACCTCTCGACGAGGCTGTCTGTGGTGTCGAAGCCGATATTCGATGTTCTTTCCCCGGACCTGACGATGACTATCCCGGACATGATGTAGAGCAGGACGAAACCACCCCATACCCAGACCCGCACCTCGGCATCGACCCAGATTGTGGCGAACATGACGACTGTGAAGACCACCGAGCCAGTGATGTACTGCGCCGTGATACGCCCGTACTCGTCCGAGTCCTGACGTCGGACGCCGTACCAAAGCAACGTCAGTAGCCCCATGAAGATCGCGTAGACGAGTGCGAACTCTTCGCCTGTCTCTGTTGGAGCACCTTCCGTGTACACGGCTAGCCAGGCAAGCAGCATCATCTGTGCGAACACCACGGTTCGTGTTCGACCGTCTTCGCGGCCGTGCAGGTCGTAGTAGAGAGTGCCGTTCAGCCAACCGAGCCAGATGAGTCCGAATATGGCCCCGAAGTCGACAACCCCCCGCCAACTCACGTTGTGAGCCAGAGCGTGCGCCGCTTGCGCCACCACTACGACATAGACAAGGTCATAGAACAGTTCGAGGAAGCTGACCGTGCGGTCTTCGATTATTTCGCCGTGGGCCCGTGGTGGGACCCAGAACCGCCTTTTGAATTCACCTGGCACCGGGTGGGATGCTATTCAGCCCGATAGCAGGAACTCAACGTCGAGCCTCAGATCCGACCGGGGAGAAGGTCGGGCAGTCGACTTCGAGTACGTCGGAATCCACATTGACAGCATCTCCGCGGACCACCCGCACATGAAGGCAACATATCAGTCGGGATAGCTCTCGACCTATAGATGGCAGGCGGCGTCCAGCCATCTACGCTGGCTTCGTTAGAAAGGAACACCCTTGCACGTGATCGACATCGCATACTGCGTCCCCTGAGACTATTCCAGCCGCGCCGTGAGCGTTGCATCAGACATCTTGTCCAACTACCAGCACGTCATCGACTCCCTGACCCTCACCACCGGGTCCAAAGGCGTTTTCGATGTCACCGTTGATGGAGAGGTGCTCTATTCGAAGGCCCAAACCGGTCGCCATGCCGAGCCCGGCGAGGTGTTGGAGTTGTTCACCGAGCAATATGGAGCTGGCGTCACGAAATACGGTGAGACGTGACGTTTCAATAGCGTCGGTCGTGCCCTGCTTTGGGGGTTTACTGGGTGACGGCCGCCGTTGCCGCAAGAACCGCTGCCACCAACTCCTCCGGGTCCGTCTGGTCGACGATCATCTTCACATTGGGGGTCACCCCTACACCTCCAAAGTCGAGACCTCCGGGGGTGAGCCATCTGGCAATCGTCAGTTTCAAGGCACCACCGTTGGATAGAGGGAAGCGTTGCTGGACTGTGTTCTTGCCAAAGGTGTTTTCGCCGACGACGGTGATCAGCCCTTCCTCTTGAAGGACAGCCGACACCACCTCCGAAGCCGACGCAGATCCCTTGTTGACAATAAACACCACGTCGATGTCGTCGGGGACGATTGATGCCCCCGATACCCGGTATGGGGTGGTCTCGTCCGGGCTCTTGGTTACGACGACGTCTCCCTCGTCGAGAAATACAGAGGTGACGTCGATAGCTGTCGTCAGCAAGCCACCGGGATTGTCTCGTAGATCGATCACCAACGTGGCAACACCGCCGGCCAACTGATCGACGATTGCCGTTTCGAACTGCTCGTCAGCGTTCTGGCTGAACACCCTCAACCTGACATAGCCGACATCGCCGAATGTCTCAGTCTCGATCACGGGGATCTCGACAGCGGCGCGTGTGATGGTCACTTCGAACACTTCACCATCGCGCTCAACGGAGAGCGTCACTTCTGATCCGGCCGGCCCCCGAACCCTCGATGTCACTTCATCGACCGTCCAGCCGATTATCGACTCCCCATCAACACCGACAATCGAGTCATCGCGGCGAAGACCTGCGCCCTCGGCCGGTGCACCTTCAATGGTCGAGACGATCAGTATTTGACAGGTGTCAGAGACGACGTTGCACTGTTTGTTGTCATCCTCGATGGTTCGGTCCTCCGGAGAGACGAGTGCCCCGATCCCCTCAATTTCACCACCCTGCTCCTGCTCGAGTAGAGCGACAGCCGCTTCGTCGAAGTAGGCGGAGTTGGGGTCGAGAGCGTTCAGCGCCAGCCCGTTGACGATTGCTTCAGCCGCTTCGGCGCTGGTTCCGCTGAAGTCGGCGGCCGACTCGCAGACGCTCTCGAACTCGTCCGCGGGGACGACGCACACAAGCCCGCCAGATGCCGGACCCAAAGCAAGAAGTTCGATCCCTTGGATGGCGGCTTCGGCCAGGGTCTCGTCATCGATCTGATCGACATAGCGTGTCTTGATCAGGTCATAGGCCTCACAAACGATCTCGACCTCTTGGGGTGCCGAGCCACAATCGATCTCTTCAACGGCTCGCCCCGTCGTTGTCGGATCCGGAGCATCGGGCTCCAGGCGTGGTGATTCCGTCGTGGTGGTGAGGCTCGAGGCGTCCGTGGCGGGGAGGCAAGCGGACACGACCAGACCCATGGCAAGGATGGCGCTGAGGATTCTCCGGTTTGTCATGATGCGGCGTCGAGTGCGGCTTCGACGACCTCCTCGTTGGTCAAGTCAGCTGAGAGCTCGAGTTCGCGGTCCGGTGTCAGACCACCCTTCCCGGCACTGGTGCCGCCGGGGGTCACCCACCGGGCGACCGCCACATACATTTCTCCACCGTTGCGCAGGGTGAAGGGTATCTGCACGGCGTTCTTACCAAATGTGTTCGTGCCCACGATCACAGCGTTGCGTCGATCTTTCAGGGCACCGGCGAGGATCTCGCCGGCGGAGGCCGTCCCCTGATTGACCAGCACTATCAAGCGCTCGCTCGTGGCCAGCCCGCCTTCGTCTGCGGGATACTCGAGGTGCTCGTCAGGGCCATCGCTTATCAGGACGGTGCCCCCGTCAATGAATTGGGACGCAACCTCGACAACAGAGTCGATAAAGCCACCTGGGTTGTCGCGCAGGTCAATCACAATGGTCCCGGGGGCGAAGTCGGCAAGCGACACGAGTGCATCGTCCACCAGTGACGGTATGTCGTCCTCGAAGTCCGGGATCCTCACATAGCCCACCCCGGATCTCGGAACGTCAACGACCACTGTGGGGACTGTCAACTGGGCACGCTCGATATCGAACACCAGAATCTCTTCGCCTCGCTGGATCGTGATCTGCACTGTTCCGGTCTCGTCGCCAGCGATGGCGCCAGCCGTGGCTGCGAAGCTTTGGCCCTCGACCGTCTCCCCATCTACTGCAACTATGACGTCACCGTCTGCGAGCCCTGCCTCGGCGCCGGGGTTGTCTTCGACGACGTAGACGATCTCGAGCTCGCAGGTGGACCCGATGCGAGCACACTTGGACCCGACTGCGTCGGTTGCATCTAGGAGAACTCCGACACCTCCAACCACACCATTCTGTCGGAAGGAACCGACCTGGTCCGGCGGCACGTAGTAGCTGAAGGGGTCCAGTCCGATATTGGCCATGGCTTCCACTGCCGCGTCGACCGCATCGGCCACGACGATCCCGGATTCGAGGACTCGGGCTGCAAGAGCAACACAGAAGTCTTCGAAATCAGGTGAGGGCGCGGCACATTGAAGGGTTCTTGGACGGGGCTCTGTCTCGACCGCCACGAAGTCGTCCAAAGCCTGTATAGCGACGGCAGCCAGTTTGGCATCGTCGACGGGCCGGTCGACGTGCCATTGGTGGACGAGTTCATGGATCTCACACAGTGCTGAGAAAGTCACCGGGGGCGAAGTGCATCCTTGGATGACGTATTCCTGTGTTTCCAACGTTGTTGTGGGTGCTGATGCCGGCGGGGAGATGTTTTCGCCTGCGGTCGTTGGTGGAGCGGCCGACTGGGCACAGGCAGTCACGAAGACAGCGACTCCCACTATCAACGCACCACGCATGTGATTCATTATGAGGACTAGTCGGCAGTTAGCGTCTCAATCGTGAGTCTTCGTGTGGTGCTGAGGTCTCCTTTCGGAGAAACAGTGAAGCGTGACGTCGTCGATGGG
>JBAVIK010000418.1:0-8235 GCA_049686815.1 Acidimicrobiia bacterium
GAAATTGCAGCTTCCACAGCAACTCATCACTGCTGGCCGCATATGACCGCATCAGCTCGATCGAGGTCGGATCGGGTGAGCGGAGACCTCTGAGGGTGTTGATCGCCACCGGAAAGAAGGTGAGATAGGCGGCGATGATGGAGACCGAAACCCACTGGGGGAAGGCAAGACGTCCACCCCAGACGACCACCATCGGTGCGATTGCCAGTATCGGCACCGTTTGACTAGCGACCACGTAGGGCATGAAGGCACGTTCCGCCATGATCGACCTGACGAACAAGACGCCAAGGCTGAATCCGACCACTCCCCCGATCACAAATCCGAGAAGCGCCTCACGAAGCGTCCAAAAGGCTCGACTGGACAGGTCAACTATGAGAATCGCCCCGCCGCGTCTCACTGGTTGGAAGAGCTCGAGGATCATGTCCCAGGTGTGTGGCATCACCACGTTGTCGGGACGAACCGGTTCGATCCATCCCAGTGCCGACCATACGAGCTTGTAGAGCTCCCAGAGGATGACCAGGACGGCAACTACGCCGACGACAGAAATGACTCGGCGTTGCCTGGGCGGCAGACGCTCCCAACGACCCGGTTGGGTTTCGGTTGTCACTTCGGCCATGGCGGGCGAGGTTAGGTGGCGTCGATTTGCCGCGCGCCCTTGTTGGCTAGAAGTCGATCTCGCCCTGCACGAGGGTCTCAGTCGTCCCGCCCACCCAGACGTCGCCGGCTTCGTCTCTCGACACGTGGACCCTGCCTGCCCGGCCTATCGCGGTCCCTTGAGCGGCCAGATAGGAGTCGGCAGCGCGGCCGCTACCGATCAGCCATTGACCCAAAGACGCGTTGAGACTTCCGGTCACCGGGTCTTCGAGAATCTGACCGAAGCCATTGGAAAAGAAGGCGCGCACCTCGAAATCGACATCGCTGTCTGTGGGATGGGGTCCGACAACCCCAATATCGATCTGACCCGTGCCGGTGTATCGACCGATGTCGGGTTGAAGGGCAAGCACTGAGTCGTGATCCGGGAAGAGGACACCAATCCATCCCGGGCCATTGTCCGCCCAGACGATGTCGACGATGTCGGCTTCGGTCACACCGAGGACCGCCAACACTTGTCGTTTCGTTTCGGCATCGACTTCTCCCTCGCGCAGCAGCCCCGGGGCGGCGAATGCCAGCAGATCCTTCTTCGTGAGTTGGACCAAACCAGCACCACATTCCTGAACAACCCGACCGGTGCGTTTTGGCTGGCCACCGGCAGCCAGCCACGAATGACAGGTTCCCAGGGTGGGGTGACCTGCGAAGGGCAACTCTGAGATCAGGGTGAAGATGCGGACGTGATAGTCGGCTTCCGCTGAGGTGGGTGACACCAGAAAGGTGGTTTCGGACAGGTTGAGCCAGCGGGTGATCGCCTGCATGTCGTCGGTGCTGAGCCCGTCGGCGTCGTGGACCACTGCTAGTGGATTTCCCGAGACCGGCCCGGAACCGAAAACATCGACCATGTCGAATCTGCGTTTCATGATTGCGTTATACCGGAAACGTCAACGGATTCGATGCGATAGTGGCATTCTCCCGTCTGACACGCCCGGCAAGCCCCCTGCCCTGCCATCTCAGACGGGCCAGTCCCTCTCTCCCGCCTCGATCGGGATCGGGAGCCAGTTCTCAACCGGCGGGATCGGGCACGAGTAGGAGTCGCTGTAGGCGCAATAGGGGTTGTAGGCCAGGTTGAAGTCGACCGTCACGGTCCCGTCCGCATTCAGGTCGATGTCCAGATAGCGACCTGCGCCGTAGGACATCTTGCCCGATGTGGCGTCGCGAAACGGTATGAACAATCCAGGATGCCCGGTTGAGTACAAAGCCAGGCTCACCGGCTGACCGGCAACGTCGAATGCCACTGTCGAGACCCGCCGATACACCCTCTCCTGGCCATCTGAAGTCTGGACGGTGATCTCGGAGTTGTCGGCCGGCTGGGGATTCAATGTGAACACGAGACCTGGGTCGGGATCGAAATAGATCAGCCCGGTGAACACTGCCTGTTCCGAGGGCGTCAAAGGAGCATGTTCACTCTTGGCGAAGAACTCGTCTTTGGCCCTGCGGTGTTCGAGAAGCCCGTCGATGTCCACGCAGATCACAACCGGCAAGTGGCAGGAGAGATTCCGCGCATGGGTCGATAGTCCTGGGCCGTGTGCCTCATGGACATCAGGTTCGATCTGAGTGACTCTTTGCCCAACCACTGGAACATGCTCGGGAGGCATACGGAAAAATGAGCTGGGGCTTCAACAACAAGGGCAACGTCGCAACGTGCCCACACAGCAACACGGTCAAGGTTTCCACGGCGGGTCTCGAAAGAACGGTGTGCGAATTCTGCGGTCACGTCAGTGTCGCGTTCACCTCTGACTCGACATCCGTCATAGACCGAGATTCTTTTGCTCGGCCGGCCGACGAAACGAGCGCGCATCAGGTTTCTCCCAAGGAGACCGATGAGAGCACGACAGGAGCTTTGGAACGGTTTGCGTCTATGGCCTGACCGGCTCATGGACCAGGACCGGGACGGCACACGCCTCAGGGCTGGTGCCGATCCCTGGGTGCGAGACGATGGGGGTACAAGGAGTCGTTCTCGCACCCGGGGAGGGGAGTCAAACTTTGCTCGATTCGGCATCACTCTCGAGAACACGATTCCTCCGTACCCACTCGCGCACCCACCAGTAGGGGTCATCGACCGTGCCTCTGCCGGGGATCGGCTTGCCCTCGCCCGGCAAATCGTCGAATTCACCGGATTCCATCGCTTCGCGAATCAAGCGATCAGCGTTGCTCTCGAATGAATCGGGCGGACCGATAGGCATGGAGGAAATCCTATCGGCCCGCTCTCGAATTCAGATCTGGGCTGAATTTGTCTGTGGGTCGTGTGAAAGCGTCAGCCGGTAGCGTCCGAAAGAAACTGACTTCTTTCGGGGAATGCTGGCCAGAACTCGATGGTTCGCTGCTTCACAGCGACGCTCGGTCTGAATGCTTTGTGCAACGTCGTACATCGCCAGTCCTTTCCAGTAGTTGTCGGAATATCTCTTGCGGTAATGATCGTTACCACATACACTCATTACAGTAGACGACCAGAGGTAACAAGTCAAATGGATTTCTCTCATTACACGGACCAACCTGTCGACCTGGCCGTTGACTTGGTGAACACTGTTCAACTAGACGGCGATCACCTCAGCCAACCCGAGGATCTCGAGAGATTTCTCAACGAACATCGAGAACTTTGGGAAGGAGCGGCCTCACCTGCAGAGGCCGGCGACCTGGAGCAGATCCGGAGATTGAGAGAATCCCTCCGGGCGGTTATCACCGCTGAAGACGAAGAATCGGCAACGCAAAACGTGAACGCGATACTCGATGAATATGGGGCGGCCCCCCGAGTCTCACTCCACAACGGTCAACCCCACCTCCATTTCGAGCCCATGTGTGCCGAGATGCCTTCGTTCCTTGGTACCACCACCGCCATGGGACTCGCCACCGTCATCGTTGAGCACGGTGTCGATCGCTTCGGTGTTTGCAGCAGCAGCGACTGCGAGGACGTATATGTCGACACCTCACGCAACCGGTCACGTCTCCACTGTTCCAACACCTGCTCGACTCGTGAGGCGGTCGCGGCGTATCGGAAACGTCAGACCAACTAGCTGGACTCAGTCCTCGACATGCTGCTTCAGTCTCCCCAACGTGCGATCCCACGCCGCTGCCCTCTGTTCGAGCCAATTTGAAGCTTCGACCAGCAATGCCGGCTGAAGACTGAATCTCGTTTCCCGGCCAGATTTCGATGAGGTGACGATCCCGGCGCGCGCCAGCTCATTGAGGTGCTTGGCCACGGCTTGACGCGTGATGGGCAGCCGGCCGGCGAACTGCGTGGCGGTTCCAACCCCCTCCTCGGACAACCAGTCAACGATTCGGCGACGTGTCGGATCTCCGAGGGCGGCAAAGACCGAAGTGTCAGGCAACAGACCCGGCACCGGTCAGGTATTCGGCGAGATCGGCCAGCTCCGTCGACCAACCACTCGCATTCTCGGTGAATCTCTTCGAATAGACCGTCTCCGGAAGAGCGGCAAATCCGGATTCGATCAGACGCACAACTGTTGTCGAGCCTTCTTCGGTCAGTTCAAATTCGACCAACGTCGACGCCTCCTCCACGGGAGTGCTTCTCAACGACTCCCATCTGAAGCTGAACCTGGTCGGACGTTGCACGACCTCGATGATCGCGGCGACAGAATCGTTGAACTCCGACCACCCAAAGCTGGCATGACCGCCTGCACGAAGATCGAGTTCGGCGGTGTCCCCAAACCACTTTGAGAGATGTTCAGCACTGGTCAATGCTTCCCACACCCTCTCTATGGGTGCCTCTACTCGAACTTCTTGTCGGATCTCGTCGACTCGCATGCTCAATCCTTTCACAAATCGCAACCTTCCGGTTGCATATAATGCGAAACTTATTGGTTGCGTATCGAATTGTCAAGGTGGGCCGACAGAGACCGAGCGGCCTCGTTGGTCCTCAGCCGAGCGCAACCTCGAGTTGAATCGGGACGTTGCCGGCCAACGCCTTGGAGACGGGGCAGCCATTCTTGGCAGTTTCGGCGATGTCGCCAAAGACTTCTTCACTGATCCCCGGGACCTGACCCTTGACCTCGAGCTCCATGAGAGTTATGCCTTCACCCGGGACGAAGGTCGCAGTCGCAACTACGTCGAGGGCGGTGGGAGGGGTCCCGTTCTTCGCCAGAGCGCTGGAGAAGGCCATGGAGTAACAAGAGGCGTGCGCCGAGGCGATCAGCTCTTCGGGGCTGGTCAGGCCACCGTGTTCCTCAGAGCGTGCCTTCCACGTCACCTTCATCGGCGCCGCTGCTCCACTCTCCAAGGTGGTCACGCCGCTTCCTGTCAATAGGTCGCCTTCCCAGTGGGTTCGACCGGTGCTCTTGAGAGCCATCAGTATTCCTTTCGGGTTCAAGTCCGGAATGAGGGATCCTACCGAGGAGGCACCACTGGATATCTCCAGCGCGGTCTTTAGCCTGTCATGTGGTGAAGTTCCTTGGCGTGCTCGCTCTTGCCTTAATCGCTGTGGTCGCTTTCGCCTACCTCGGCTCGGGGCTACCCGAAGCCAACCCGCTCGGGGCAATGGCCACCGGGATCCGGGGTGCCATCGATGGGATATTCACTTCGATCGCGGGCGTTGGTCGCAGTCTCGCCGCGTCATTTGGCGGCTGATCGGACCGTTAGACGGGTGAAGGAGTGATCGACCTGGGCGAGGCCAGGTGACGATCCACCGCCGACGCGACCCTTCGGAGCCCGACCATCATCTCACCAAATCCATCCAGAGTAAGGCTCTGTGGACCATCACTCAGGGCCGAGTCAGGGTCGTTGTGAACCTCGACGATGATCCCATCAGCACCGCCGGCTATCGCGGCTCGAGCCAGATGCGGAACCAGTGAACGCTCGCCCGCAGCGTGACTCGGATCAACGATGACGGGCAGGTGGGTCCTCTCCTTGAGAACGGGGACGGCGCTGATGTCGAGGGTGTTGCGCGTGGTTGTCTCAAATGTACGTATGCCTCTCTCGCAGAGGACCACGCGGGAATTCCCTGCCGAGACAACATATTCAGCAGCGAGCAACAGCTCTTCCACGGTCGAGGCGATTCCTCGCTTCAACAAGACAGGCTTCTCATGAGCCCCGACCTCGGAGAGGAGTCTGAAGTTCTGCATGTTGCGCGCACCGATCTGGAACATGTCGGCATATCTGCCCACGAGGGCGACATCCTCGGGGGCAACTACTTCCGTCACGACCGGGAGTCCCGTCTCGGCACTCATGTTTGAGAGCATGGCGAGACCCTCTTCGCCCAATCCCTGGAAGCTGTATGGCGAGCTCCGAGGCTTGAACGCTCCCCCGCGTAGCATCGTCGCACCGTCGTCAGCCACCGACCCGGCAACGGCCTCGAGTTGAGCAGCGCTCTCAACAGAACATGGTCCGGCAATCACCACTACTTCTGTCCCGCCGATCACAACTCCACCGACCCGGACCTCTGAGCTTTCCGGGTGATGTTCTCGCGAGACATGTGGATAGGGCGGTGCCACCGCCCTGACCTCTGCCACTCCAGGCATCTCGGTGATCGAGGACACGAGTGATTGGGCCTCCGAATCGATCAAGCCGATGTGCGTTTCCTCCCCAACCACACTCACCAGCAATCGCCCACCGCGTTGCTCAACAAAGCGGACAACTGCTGCCTTGTCCTTCAACGAACAGTCCCGATCGAGCACCACGATCACGACGGCACCTCTGTCATCCGCAAACTCGCGATGAACTCGGCGGGGTCAACACCTGCGTCTATTGCCTCGATGAGCGCGCTTCCCACGACGACACCGTCGACATGAGCCTCCAGTGCAGCGACCTGCGCGCTCGTCCGGATTCCAAATCCAGCGAGCACTGGAATGGGCGAAACCTCACGAACACGATCGAGATAGTCAAGGGTCGTCTCCGGGAACTCGACATCACCGCCGGTGACTCCCGTGGTCGTCACCGCATACACAAAGCCGCCGGATACCGACACCAGGGTTTCCAATCTCGACAAGGAGGTCGTCGGGGTGACCAGTTGGACCAGGGCGATTCCATGGGGGGTGATCGCGTCGAGCAGTTCGCCGGCCTCGTCGTGCGGCAAGTCGGGAACGATCAGACCCGAAACGCCTGCGTTGGCCAGAGACGATCCGAGCTTCTCCAAACCGAAAGCCAGAAAAGGGTTGTAGTACCCCATCAAAAGGCATGGCGCTGTCTCTCTCGAGATGACGGCTGCGACGGCATCGAGGATCCACTGAAGAGTGACTCCGTTCTCCAGAGCGACGTGACTCGCCTGCTGAATCGTAAGGCCATCAGCCATCGGGTCGGTGAAAGGAACACCGATCTCGACCACATCGGCAGACTGACACGTGGCTTTCAGAACCTTCGGGAAAGCATCCAACGTGGGATATCCGGCCGTTACGTATGCGCAGATCGCTGGTCCCTGAGCGTCCTGGATCGCAGCCTCTATGACCTCAGCACCATTGACAAGCTCAGACATGACTAGCTCCCTTGAGAAGTTGTAGGTCCTTGTCGCCGCGACCCGAGAGACCGACCACTATTCGACCGCCCGGATGCTCCGACGCCCATTGCCTGGCTCCAGCCAAGGCGTGTGCCGATTCGAGTGCGGGGAGGATCCCTTCCAGCGAACTGCATTCGTGGACTGCTTCCAGAGCCTCATCGTCGGTCACCGAGACATAGCGAGCGCGACCCAGGTCGCGGAGCAATGCGTGCTCCGGACCCACACCCGGGTAGTCGAGCCCGGGAGCGAGAGAGTGTGTTTCGAGGACCTGACCGTTGGCGTCCTGAAGCAGTGGGGTCATCGCTCCGTGGAGGACACCGGTAGTGCCATGAACCAACGTGGCCGAATGCGGGTCAGTCGGCCCGCCCCCGCCGCCAGCTTCAATGCCGAGAAGGTCGACATCGGCGTCGCCTACGAAGCCTCGAAACAGACCTATTGCGTTGGACCCACCGCCGACGCAAGCAACAGCGACGTCAGGCAGGTCTCCGGTTCCGTCGAGGATCTGGGCTCTGGCCTCCTTGCCGATGACCGACTGGAGCTCCCTCACCAACCATGGGTAGGGATGCGGTCCCACAGCCGATCCAAGCAGGTAGTAAGTCCCGTCGGGATCCGCCACCCAAGCCCGGAAAGCCTCGTCGATCGCAGCCCTCAGAGTCTGATCACCGGTGGTCACCAAAACCACTTCGGCACCCAGGAGACGCATGCGGTCGACGTTCGGAGCCTGCCGGACGGCATCGACGGCCCCCATGTAGACGGTGCACGGCAGACCTACGCGGGCGGACGCGGCCGCAGTCGCGACACCGTGTTGGCCCGCGCCGGTCTCGGCCACGATCCGGTCAACACCGAGTCTCCTCGCAATCAACGCCTGACCTATCGCGTTGTTGATCTTGTGAGCGCCGGTGTGACATAAGTCCTCCCTCTTGAGATAGACCTCGGCGTTCCAGGCGGAGCCAAGGGCTGGAACCGGTGTGAGAGGGGTGGGACGACCAACGAAGTCACGCATCTCCCCGGCCAGCTCGGAAAGAAACCCATCATCGCTCATGAACGCGATCGCTCGCTCCTCAAATCGAGTGAGAATCGACATCAGTGTCTCCGGAGCAACTCTGCCGCCGTACGGCCCGAATCGACCGTCACGTGGTGGG
>JBAVIK010000419.1:0-10545 GCA_049686815.1 Acidimicrobiia bacterium
CCCGTCTCAACGCATAGCTGTCGTCGGGCAGCATCTGAAAAGCCCCGCCAATGGCGGGGCTTTTCTCATAGTCCAACGAGTCGGATCAACGCGCTGACGTTGTCGTCACCAAAGAACCGGTCGACCAGCCATGTGACGGTTTCCGGGACGAACATCACTATCAGCAGACCAACCCCCTGCAGGGCCATGAATGGGAGTGCCCCCTTGTGAATATCGGCCGTTGACACCTCGGGAGGAGCCACCGATTGCAGATAGAAGAGCGAGAAGCCGACTGGTGGCGAGATGAATGCCATGTTCAGGTTGATCGCCATCATCACTGCGAACCAGACCATTGCCGGACCCACGATCCCCAATGCCTCGGCAGCGGGGACAAACAGTGGCATCACGATGAATGAGATTTCGAGGAACTCGAGATTGATTCCGAGCAAGAACACGATGATGTTTGCTGCGATTATGAATCCCCATTTGTCGCCGGGAATCGCTGTCAGCCAGTCGGTGATCAGGTCCTGGCCGTTGAGTTGATTGAAGACCAGGGCAAAGAATGTCGAAGCGAACAGGATCTGCAAGACCAGACCAGTGATGTTGGCCGTTGAACGGGCCGCGTCCATGATGGTGGCCCAACTGAAACTCCGATAGGCAACAGACAACAGCACGGCACCCACCGCACCCACCGCACCTGCCTCTGAGGCGGTGGCAACTCCAGCAAAAATCGATCCCAGGACTGCAAAGATCAGAAACAGCGGTGGTACCACGACCTTGGCGGTAGCTATCGCCAGCTGGCCGCCTGACATGGTCCGCTCTTCTTTGGGTATCGCGGGTGCGGATCCGGGTTTGATGTAGGCGATTGCGACGGCATAGATCGCGAAAATCGCTGAGAGCATCACCCCGGGAATCAGCGCACCGGCGAACAGTTCCCCAACCGAAACCGGAATGAACTGGGCAAGAACGATCAACACCAGGCTTGGCGGGATCAGCTGGGCCAGGGTCCCTGAGCCAACAATCACCCCTGCGGCGAGCTTGGGGTCGTAGTTGTATTTGACCATCACCGGCAGCGCCAGCAAACCCATCACGATGACCGTCGCCGCCACTACCCCGGTCGCCGCGGCCAGAAGGGTTCCCACGATTACCACCGCAACGGCCATACCCCCACGGAGTGGGCCCATGAGGAAACCGATGGTGGTGAGCAGCTTCTCCGCCAGACCCGATTTCTCGAAAACTGCCCCCATGAAGACAAAGAAGGGGATGGCGAGAAATGTGAAATTGGAAACAGAGTTGGCAAACCATTGACTGAACAGGATGTTCAATGTTCTGATCGACAGATCCCCGAAGATCATCCCGATGGCAAAAAAGACGATTGCAGTACCGGCGAAGGAGAACGCCACCGGGTAGCCGCTGAGGATGATCACCAGGAAGACGGCGAACATGATGATCGCTAGGAGTTCAAGACTCATTTGCTACTCGACCCTGATGGGCTTCTCTTTGTCAAGATCCACCCTGACCATCTCGCCACGGCCGGTGATGACCGCATAAAGCTTGATCTGCTCGGCAATCGCCTGAATGAGGAGAAGCATGAATGCGATGGCGAGAAGCGCCTTGATCGGACCCCGGGGCAGGCCGTTGGCGTCGGGTGATTGTTCCCAAACGCTGACCGATTGCCAGGCCTGAGGGACGGAGACGTAGATGCCGATCATGGCGAACGGGACGAGTCCGATCCAGTTGCCGACGAAGTCGATCCAGGCCTTTCGGGTGATGGTCTGTTTGGCGAACCAGAAGTCGACGCGCGCGTTGATCTGGTGCTTGAGGATGTAGGCGAACCCAAACAAGAAGATGGCGGAGTAGAGATACCACTGGAGCTCGATGATCGAGTTGTTGGTCAGTCTCTGCTCCGTCGCCTGACCGACATAGCGGAGTACGACGTTGACGAATCCGACGATCACAGTCGGTATGACGGCCCACTGTGCGATCTTGCCGGTTACCTCGGAGAACTGGTCGGCGTAACGTTGATAGCCAAGAGCAGCCCGAAACACGGGGCCGGCGTCGCGTCTGGCGTCTGCGGTCGTCGTGGCGGTCCTCCTCGGGTGCGTCGCACCATAACCCGCGACGAAGTCGCTCGGCATGGGAGGTCATCCTTATTCTTCCGTCCTGTGAAACGGCGCCACATCGTCTGGGACTGGAACGGAACCCTTCTTGACGACCTGCCTGTGGTCATTGAGGCGGCGAACGTCTCACTGGGTCAATATGGAGAGGGGCCGATAGACGAAGACGACTACCGGAATCATTTCACACGACCCATCAGAGCCTTCTACGACTCACTGTTCGACCGCCCGGTCACAGACATGGAGTGGCACGGTCTGAATGACAAGTTCCACGACGAGTATTACTCCCGGGTCGATCATGCCCATCTGACGATCGACACGATCGACGCACTGAATCGGGTAGAGATGGAGGGTTGGGGTCAGTCGTTGCTCTCGATGTCACCGCAGGAGTGGCTTCTCGACGTGGTCGGTCGCAAGGGCGTCGCCCAACGGTTTTCGCTGATCGACGGTCTGCGTGGCCCGACCGGTGGGCTGAAGGCCACACATCTCGCGCAGCACCTCGAAACCCAAGACCTGGATCCGGCGGCAACGGTGGTGGTGGGGGACACCCCCGACGACGCCGTGGCAGCCCGTCACGTGGGGGCCCAGCCAATTCTCTACGACGGTGGCTCCCATCATCTGCCCACTCTGAAAGGCATGGGCGCTCCCGTCGCCCACACCCTCGTCGAGGCCGTAGCCATCGCCACCACCCTCTAACCGCAAACCAAATCCGCAAACCTCAGGTAGTACGTGTCACATATGGTCGGAATCCGCTGATCTTTGGCGTGTGAGGACCGGAGATGCTCGTCTGCCCCCTTCGTAGGGAGCAGGGTCAGTCGATTACAAGGCTCGAGATCGACCGGAGACGGGCCAGGTCGTGGGTGGCCTCCATGTATCGGATGGAACCGGTTTTCGAGCGCATGATCACCGAATGGGTCACAACCCGGTCGTCGCCACTGAAGTTGACCGCCGACAAGAACTCTCCTCCGGTGATGCCGGTGGCGGCGAAGAAGACGTTGTCGCTGCCGACGAGCTCATCGATCGTCATGATCTGATCGAGGTCGAGGTTCTCCGAAGCGGCGTATTCCCTCTCCGAATCGTCCCTGGGCCACAGCCGGCACTGCATCTCACCGCCCATGCACTTGAGTGCCGCGGCCGCAATGACCGCCTCGGGCGATCCGCCAATGCCCAGCATGATGTCGGCCTCGTGGTCGGCCTGGGCCGTTGCGATAGCCGCAGCAACGTCACCATCTCGAAAGATCGAGATCCTGGCACCTGCAGCCCGAGCCGCGTCGATGTAGTGGCCGTTTCGCTCCCGGTCGAGTATCAGACAGCGCAGGTCGCCAATCGCTTTGCCGTTGGCCTTCGCCACCTGCTTCAGGTTGTGCTCCACCGGGGCGTCGAGTTCGATCAGCCCGCTGGCTTCCGGTCCGACGGCGATCTTGTCCATATAGACGAGTGAGCCCGGCGCGTACATCGAACCACGACCCTCAGCCAGGGCGATCACCGCGATTGCTCCTGGGAGACCAGCAGCCGTCAGAGTTGTGCCGTCCACCGGGTCGACGGCCACGTCGACCACCATGCCCCGACCCGAGCCGACGCGCTCGCCGTTGTAGAGCATCGGCGCCTCGTCTTTCTCGCCCTCGCCGATCACAACGAGACCGTCTATCTCGATGGTGGAAAGATGGAGCCGCATTCCGTCGACCGCAGCTTGATCGGCTGCCTCCTTTTGGCCACGGCCAAGCCAGCGCGCCGCGCCCATTGCCGCCGTTTCGGTTACCCGGACCAGGTCAAGGCCAAGATTTCGCTCGACTGGTTCGACCATCAGTCTGAGACCTTGACGATGATTGCGTCGCCCTGCCCGCCGCCGCCACACAAGGCGGCTGCCCCCACACCGCCACCACGCTCACGGAGGGCGTTGATCAATGTGACTACCAGGCGGGCTCCGGTTGCTCCGAGGGGGTGGCCAAGCGCAACCGCACCACCGTTGACGTTGACTCGATCGTCGGGGAGATCGAGCAAGCGCGTCGACCAAAGCGACACCGAGGCGAAGGCCTCGTTGATCTCGACCAGGTCGAGGTCACGTGGCTCCATGCCGGTCTTCTTGAGGGCCACCAAGAGCGCCTCGGCCGGGCGCTCGTGCAGAGTGGCGTCCACTCCGCCAATCTGGCCGTAAGAAATGATCTCAGCCAATACTCGGGCCCCCGACGCCTCGGCCGCATCGCGATCTGCGACCACCACCGCGGCGGCACCGTCCGAGATCTGCGAGGCGTTGCCGGCGGTGATTGTTCCGTTGTTGACGAAGGCGGGACTGAGGCCGGCGAGCGAGTCGGCCGTGGCGTCTTCACGGATGCCGTCATCGTGGTCCACAACGACCGGGTCTCCCTTGCGAACGGGGACTTCGACAGGTGCGATCTCTGACGCAAAGTGGCCACGATTGGTGGCGTCTGCGGCCCGTTGATGACTGCGTGCCGCCCATTCGTCCTGCTCCGCTCGACTGATGCCAAGCCGATCGTTCTTGTGATCCGATGACTCGCCCATGGTGCAGTGGTCAAACGCACAGAACAGACCGTCGTGCTGCATCACATCGATCATCGCTACATCACCGATGCGAGCTCCCCAACGCAGTTCTCGCACGATATGGGGTGCGTTTGACATGCTCTCCATTCCGCCGGCCATCACGAATTTCGACTCCCCAAGACGAATCGATCGGTCGGCGAGACCGATGGCAGACATGCCTGACAGGCAGACCTTGTTGATGGTCGTAGATGGCACCGTCATGGGTAGTCCCCCAGCAACTGCAGCCTGACGCGCGGTGATCTGGCCTTCACCCGCTTGAAGGACATGACCAAATAGGACCTCGTCGAAGGATCCTGGGTCGGCCCCCGAACGTTCCAGGGCTGCCTCTACGGCGACGCCACCCAGTTCGACGGCGTGCATTGGGCGTAACGAACCGTTGTATTTTCCGATGGGGGTTCGGGCATAGCCCGTGATCACTGAGTTCTTCACTAATCCTCCGTCGCCCAATGCTACCGGCGTGGGGATGACACTTCCTTGCTGCACCGATAGCCTCGATGCGGTGAAGTTGCTCAACCTCGATCATGTCGCGATCGCCGTAAACGACCTGGACGCCACGTTGGATGAGTACTCGGAGCGCTATCGCGTCGCACCGATCTATCGCGAGGTCGTTGCCGACCAGGGCGTGGAGGAGGCGATGATCGCGGTCGGGGGATCATTTGTTCAGCTTCTTCAGCCGCTCGACAGTGAAACCCCAGTGGGTCGGTTCTTGTCAAAGAATGGTGAAGGTCTTCATCACATTGCCTACGCCGTCGCGTCGATCGATGCCGCGTTGGCCCATCTCTCCCGTTCCGGGGCCAGGTTGGTCGACACGTCGCCACGAATCGGTGGGCGCGGAACCCGTATCGCGTTTGTCCATCCTGCCGATCTGGCAGGGACACTGATGGAGTTGGTGGAGCTGCCCGATGAGTAAGGGTGTTGAGATTCGAGGTGGAGCCGGAGACTTCGAGGCAGCGGTGATCGCTGTTGTTCTGGATCGACTCGCCACCGAGGAGAGGGAGAGGATCCAGGGACGATCACGGAGAAAGGGCCCGGGATTGTCGGCATGGGTCAGGGCTCTCTACCCCGAGCGGCCCGGTCAGCCTCGTGAACGGGCCTGGCCTGAGGTCTGACCGGGACGTGGATTCGAATTCATGAGAATCCCGCAAATCCGGACAACTCTTCGAGACACGCTTCGGGGACGTTTAGGTCGCCATATCCGATTCTGAGCTCGAGTCCCGGTTTGTAACTCCCGTGGTAGTCGCTGCCGCCAGACGGAATCAGTCCGAAACGTCTGGCCAGGTCGGCGTATCCCTCTCGCTCGTGGCGGTGGTACGAGGAGTAGAAGGCTTCCAGTCCGACCAGTCCCGCCGACTTGAGCCGATGCAAGAGGTCAGCCATTGCCGCGGCCCGATTGATCCCGAGTGTGTGAGGGTGTGCCAGCACCGGCACTCCTCCCGATTGTCTTGCCAGCGCAATCGCCTCCTCGGGCCCGAGACGGGGTCTCTCGACATACGCGGGCTTGCCGCTTCCCAGCCAGTCGTCGAACGCGGTGCGAATGTCCTGGGTATATCCCTTTTGCACCATTACCGCCGCGATGTGGGGTCGGCCTACCGAACCGGCCCCTCCCTCTTCGGTGATCTCCTCGACCGAAATCGGCATGCCGAGTTCGGTGAGGACCTCGACGATCGTCCTGTTTCGACGATCCCTGCCCACGCGAAGTGACACGAGATGATCCTGAAGTGGCCCGGGCCCTGGCTCGAGCCACAACACGACTAGGTGCATGCCTCCGCTCTCATGCTCGAGTGACAACTCGGTTCCGGCGATCAGGTCGATTCCGAGTGGCCCGGCCGCACGACGAGCCTCCTCCACCCCCTCCTGGGTGTCGTGGTCGGTCAGCGCCAGTGTGCTCAACCCGCATGCCGCGGCCAGACGGACGAGTTGGGCCGGAGGGTCGCTCCCGTCCGACGCCGCCGAGTGTGTGTGTAGGTCAACTCCCATTTGACTCAATCCAGATGATCGCAACTGGGTGGGTCAAGAATCGGAGACGTCGATGGTGACCGAATCGATGTAGACAGATTCCAATGGAAGACTTTCCTCGACGCTTCCTGGTGACTCCCCGACTGGAATTTGCGAGATCTTGGCAAGAGCATCTTGACCTGAGACAACCGTGCCGAGGATATTGAAACTCCTGGTGAGGAATCGCCCGTCGTCTCCGATGACAATGAAAAACTGGGATCCCGTACTGCGAGCCCCGCGGTTTTGCATGGCGACCACGCCTTCTTCGTAGACGAAATCGGGATCCGTCGGGTACTCGTCGGGAATCACATATCCGGGGCCACCGGTTCCGTCGGCGTTGGGATCGCCACTCTGTGCAACGAAGTTCTGGGCGATTCGGTGAAATACCTGACCGTTGAAGAAATTCTGGCGTGCCAGAAACACAAACGAGTTGACCGTCGCCGGTGATGCCGCCGGATCCAGTTGAAGCACGATTTCACCACACGATGTGGCCAGCGTCGCGGTGACGTTGCTGGTCGCCGATATGTCGGTCTGCTGGGTGGGGGCGTCGAAGGTCATGATTCCCTCCGGGGGAGGTTGTTCCGCCCCGCACGCCGTCGGCTGGTCCCGGAACCCCTCGTAGCCGCCAGGAAGATCGGTGCTCTCGCCTCCAAAGACACCGGTGAAAGCGAGAAATGCAACCACGATGACACCAAAAACGAGTGCCGTGCCGAGACGTCGGCCGAGCTCCTTGCGCGCTGCCTGTTTCTTTTCGGTCTCGCGCTTGGCAGCTCGTTGCTCTTTTTGACGTTGACGGCGGTCGGACATGGCGCGGCGACTTTAGGCCGACGGCGAGCACAACCTTTCTGAGAGATGGTTCGTAATGAAGTGCCGGAGCATCCAAACTGTGGGTGCAATGTCGGTGATAGTCCAAAAGTACGGTGGAACATCGGTCGCAGACCTGCCCCGCATTCAGGCCGTCGCGGATCGGGTCGCATCCGTGCGGCGAGGAGGCACCGACGTGGTGGTGGTCGTCTCGGCAATGGGTCAGACAACCGACGAGCTCGCAAGCATGGCCGCCGAAATCACCGACCGACCTGCCCCCAGGGAGATGGACATGCTCCTCACTGCCGGCGAACGGGTCTCGATGTCATTGCTGGCCATTGCCCTCCAGGCCAGAGGCATCCCCGCTGTGTCGTACACCGGCTCACAGGCTGGAATCCTCACCGACTCGTCCCATGGCGAGGCTCGGATAACCAGGATCACCGGCGAGCGGGTGATGAACTCGATCGCCGATGGCCAAGTCGTGATCGTTGCGGGTTTCCAGGGCGTCGACCCTGAAACGAGGGAGATAACGACACTCGGCCGGGGCGGCTCCGATACAACGGCAGTGGCGCTGGCGGCCGCATTGAGCGCGAGCTCATGTGAGATTCTCACCGACGTGGAAGGTGTCTTCACCGCCGACCCGCGACAGGTCAACTCCGCCAAGAAACTCGGCGATATCGGGTATGACGACATGTTGGCGTTGGCCGAGGCCGGTGCCGCTGTTTTGATGCCCCACTCGGTTGAACATGCCCGTGACAGTGGTGTGCGGGTTCATGTCAGGTCATCGTTCACCGCCAGAACTGGGACGTTGGTTTCGATAGACGCGCCGAAGCGGGATCTTGTGGGTATTGCTCACAGCAAGGTGAATGGAGAAGGCAGAATCACCCTCGTGGGGGCGGCAGCGCCTTCACGGGCAGAGTTGATGGTTGAAACACTGCTGGCGGCTGATATTGACGGCCGTCACGGCCAAACTGGAGCTCGCATGGCTGGCATACGAGTTCACGTCGATCGAATTGGAGACGCGTTGCGCTGTTTGCATGCCGAGCTATTCGACAAGGATTCACGGCTATGAGCACTGTCGCCATTGTTGGCGCTACGGGTGCCGTCGGCCGGACGATGCTCGGCATTCTCGAAGAACGTGACTTCCCGATGTCAAGAATCAGGCTGATGGCGTCGTCACGGTCTGCTGGGCGAGAAGTGACGACGCCTCTTGGGAACGTAGTAGTCGAGGATGTGGCCGACGCCGACCCGTCTGGAATCGACATAGCGCTCTTCTCAGCGGGTGCTGCTCGGTCGCTCGAGTATGCGGAGAGGTTTGTCGATTCGGGGGCGGTGGTCGTGGACAATTCCTCGGCGTTTCGCATGCGAGACGACGTCCCGTTGGTTGTCGTGGGCGTCAACGATCACGCAGCCATTGAGCATCAGGGGCTGATTGCGAACCCAAACTGCACGACCATGACATTGATGATGGCGACCGGTCCGCTTCACGAGGCAGCGGAAGTCGAGTCGATTGTTGCAAGCTCCTATCAGGCCGTTTCCGGATCGGGACAGCAAGGCGTGACCGAGCTGACCGACCAGCTGGGACCGCTCGGTTCCAACGTCGATGCGCTCCTTCAGGGTGGGTGGGAGGACCCCGGCCCGGTGCTTTACGAGAGGCCCATCGCCTTCAACGTTGTTCCGTTTGCGGGCAACAAGGTGGAAGGCGGGTACACCGACGAGGAGATCAAACTCGTCAACGAGTCGCGGAAGATCCTCGGGGTGAGTGGTCTGAACGTGGAGCCAACCTGCGTGCGGGTGCCGGTCATGGTTGGGCACGGAGTTGTTGCCACCTTGCACTTCGCACGGGATATGACCGCCGACGAGGCGATGACGATCCTGGGCTCGGCCCCAGGGGTGGAGCTGTGGAAGGACCGCACTCCGACGCCACTGGACAGTGCAGGCATCGATGAGGTCCTGGTGGGACGTGTTAGGGAAACCTTGGGCCGACCCGGGGGTATCAACCTTTGGGTTGTTGGAGATAACCTCCGCAAAGGCGCGGCATTGAACACGGTTCAGATCGCCGAGCTCTTGATTCGCAGTTAGGACTGATCGTCGCGGAGCAAGGCGGACATACGCCGACGAAGTGTCGGGTGTGCGTTTCTCAGCCCGAGGTCTAATGCGAAGTGAGCGTCGTCGGTGACGTCGAGAACAACCATTTCACCTTCGGCGCGGATGTGGAACCCATCGGGGAGCGCCGAGATCCTCATCTCCTGGCGTGCCCAGTCGGCCACCTCTTCGTCGCCGATAGACACCGTCATCCGGTCGTCGCTCAGATCAACCATCACCGAGAGTGGTGGCTCGTTTTCGCCCTCAATTCGAAGCTTTGCTTCGTAAGCAGTCATCTGTTCACCCTTCGTGGTCAAATCAGATGTCGACAGCCTATCCCAGTCGATCGGTGCTGTGAAGTCTCAAGTGGGCTTGACGTCTACCCACGCCTACTATTGGCCCCGAATCGGGACGTGGCGCAGCTTGGTAGCGCGCAGCGTTCGGGACGCTGAGGTCGTGGGTTCAAGTCCCACCGTCCCGACTGAGAAACAGTGCTGGTCAGGCCGCTCTCTGGAGCGGCCTGCTTGTTTGCGAGGGTGTTCCAACGCGGGTCCATCGCGCGCAAGGTGTGCGCGCCATGTGGATACGGGATCGCCTGGGTCCAGTACCTGCCGCCCTGGACGCCCCATATCACCGGATCGGCTAACCCGCCGCGCATGCGCACCAGTTTGTTGCCGTCCATGTATGGCTCTGACCTTTGCCCCCGGTCAAGCGAGTCCTCGGCCGGTGTTTGGCCTGTCTCGGGAAGGAATCGCACACCAAGAAGGTCCGCTGCTGCCCTGTCGGCCTCGTCGACTCCTTGCACCAAATTCAACATCCGCTCGACCTCATCCAGACCCTCCTGTTCCTGGCTACTGGATACGAGCATCGTGGCGTGGTTCGCCCGTGCACGGATCTCGAGGTAGACATTCCCCAGATCCTCTGCCCATTGCACTGCTTCTTCACTGATCGGGATTCCGTCTTCAGCATCGTGGTCGAGCAGGAGCCAGTGGAGAGAGGCGTATCG
>JBAVIK010000420.1:0-2630 GCA_049686815.1 Acidimicrobiia bacterium
TCTCCACGCAGAGGAGTAGCCGCGGTGACGCGGCTGAGCACTGTCAGGTGGCTTCGATTTCAACACGGTGGATCATGCCGAGGTGGCTTCTCCGATGGGAAGTGATCTCAAGACCTGCTTGATCTATCTCGGCAATCGGATCACGGTTGGAGCGGCAGGCGGTGGTGTCAAAATGTCTTGCAACACTTCGATCCTGACGGGCCGCAAGCCATTTCACCGACGACCGCCCGTGTTCCAGTAGAACAACTCGCCCACCGGGCCGAGCAACTCGTTCCATCTCGGAGAACGCCCCGACATGATCCGGGAAAGTGCACGATGAGAATGCACTGACCACAACGTCGAAGCGGTTGTCTTCGAACGGCAAGTTGGCCGCGTCAGCCTCGATCAGATCAATCTTCATCCCCAGCTTTCTCGCCCTCTTGTGAGCTTCGCTCAACATCTGCGAAGAAATGTCGACAGCAGTCACCGCGGCGGAACCAGAGAGGTGTTTGAAATTCTCTCCGGTCCCGCATCCAACGTCGAGAACGTTTCCGGTCGCAACGCGGTACAGCTTGGAGCGCAGCCTGTTGAGACCCAGGATCGTGTCGGGCACGGAGGTCCATCTCCATGTGCCAGCTTTCGAGTCGTAAAGGTCTCTGACACGATCAACCTCCATCTTCATACAGTCACCGACTCCAGCGGCGTGGATGGCGCTTCATCGAGATGTCCCTCTATCGACACGTTGGGGATCCACTCGAGCCACGAAGGCAGATACCAGTTCCAATCTCCGAGGAGCTTCATCGACGCAGGCACCAGAACCGTCCGGACGATCGTCGCGTCCAGAAGGACAGCCACGGCGAGGCCAAATCCCATCTGCTGGAAACTGACCAGCCGTCCGGCAGCGAAACCGGCGAACACGGCCACCATGATCACCGCGGCTCCCGTGATGAGCGCACCTGTGTTTCTCAACCCGTAGGCAACCGACTCGGTGTTGTCACCCGTCTGATCGAATCTCTCCTTGATCCGGGACAAGAGAAACACGTGATAGTCCATCGAGAGACCGAACAGAACCGAGAACAGGAACAGCGGCAGCCAATTCTCGATGGTCTCAACCTGCCCAAAGCCAAGCCCCGCGGCCAGGTCTTTCACCCATTCAGGACCGACACCTGTCTGGAAGAAGACGACCACCAAACCGTATGCGGCGCCGACTGAAAGCAGGTTCATGGCGATGGCTTTGCCGGGGATGACGATCGACCGGAACGCCACCATGAGCAGGATGAATGAGAGACCCAACACAACTGCGAACACGATCGGGGTGTAATCCGCGGTTTGGCCAATGAAGTCGACCGTTATTGCAGTGTCGCCACCCACCAAGACCGCCGAGTTGAGCCCGACTCCTGGAATCACCTCGTCACGAAGCTGACGAACTGTGTCCATCGACTCGACCGACGCGACGTCTCCAACCAGTTGCACCGAGAGAACGGCCAGCTCATTCGTGGATCGAGCATCCACCATCGTGGGTCCAAAACCGCCCGATTCCGCAATAGCCGACTCGAGGAGCGCGACATCGGATAAGGCGTCATCGCCCTGGACGACGAGCTCAACAGGTGAGGTCAGCCCTCCGGCAAACTCCTGTTCGAGGACGGCGAAAGCCCGCGCCGAGTCGATTTCATCCGGCAAGGTCGAAACACCGGCCAGACCGGTGTTGATCGAGAAAAAGCTGGTGGCAGCTATGAGAAGTATTCCCGCCGAGATCACGAGAGAAACCACAGGACGACCCATCACGGCGGTGGTTGCCCGATCCCAGAATCGAGAGCCGTTCTCGACCGGCCTGCGTCGCCTGACTCTCAAAGCGTTGATTCGATCTCCCATCAGTGAGAGCACGGCCGGCAACAGGGTCATCGAGGCCACAACAGCCACGATCACCACGAGGATGGCTCCGATTCCCAATGAACGGAACAGCGTGTTGGGGAGAATGAGCATTCCCACCAGGGCGAGCACCACCGTGAGGCCACTGAAGAGAACGGCCCTCGAGGCGGTTGCCCCGGCCCGGCCGATCGCGTCGATCTTCTCGAACCCTTTCTCTCTCTCTTCGCGGTAGCGGGACACGATGAAGAGCGAGTAATCGATCCCGACAGCCAAACCGATCATCGTGATCATGTTGGTGATGAAGAAGCTCAGATCGAACGCCTGGCCGACAAGTGCGGCAAGGCCCATTGATACCGCGATCGCCACGACCCCCAGGATGATCGGGACCACACCAGAAGCGATCGAACCAAAGACAAACACAAGGACCACGAGTGCGACCGCCACCCCGATGGTCTCACCAGTTCTCAGGTCTTCCTCGGCTATGCGATTGAAGTCGTTGTTCAATGTCGATGGGCCGGCCACCAGGGCTTCAAAGCCGTCGGGGGCTGGAATCCCGGCAACGATCTCTCCAACAGTTTCGGCATTCGTGGCGTAGTCATCGGGGTCAGAGCCATTCAGAGTGACCGGGAGCAACACGGTCGAGCCCGACTCGGATACGGGTCCATCTTCGGTCAGATACGACCCGACATTGTCCACCGCCGCAGCGCTGGCCAATTCACGTTGGACCTCATCCACATATGCGATGTACTCCGGTTCCAATGCGGTAGCGGTCTCTGACTTGA
>JBAVIK010000421.1:0-11316 GCA_049686815.1 Acidimicrobiia bacterium
GTCCGAAGGTTCGAAGGAGGTCACACCCAGTGCCGGAAGGCAGAATCCCGAGGACGGGGGCAACATCCCAATCAAGGGAAAGCAGAGCGTTCACCGCCAAATTGGCCGTCCCATCTCCCCCGACCACCGCGAAATGTGTTTGGCCCTCCCTGGCCGCATCCTGGAGAACCGCGGTGGTCTCCGCTGCGGTATTCGGCACCACCAGCCGGGCATCGACATCTGCCACATGCAACGCATCCGCTACGTCGTCCACCGACACCGCCCTAGACCCGGCGGCGCGATTGACCGAAACGAGCCATTGGGCCATCAGCCGATGCCTTGAGCAGCCACGACACCTCGATCAACGACACGCAAAGCGGCAGAGGCGTCGTCACTCAACTCCGAGGCGGCGTCACGCAATTGCCTGAGAAGATCTGCAAGCTGACGAGACACTCGAACAAAATCACCGGGCGCCATCCCCTTGGTGGGGAGATCGTCGAACCCCATTCCTGTAGCCCACTGATAGGCGAGATTGCCAAATCCGGCGTCTGGTCGCCGCGTTGGAGCCAATCGGTACTCTCGCTCGCGCTTGAGGAGGTCCTCCCAAAGGGACTCCACATCGTCCCACCGCTGTGCCAACCGTGGCGTTGGCCAGTCCGCCGGCGAGGCCTGATCGGAGCGGGGCTCATATACGAATACGGAGGCGAGAGAGGCAATCTCTTCGGGCTCGAGCCCATAGAAATACCCACGTTCAATTGCCTCGGTCAATAGGAGGTCGGATTCGTTGTAAATCCGACGAAGCCGGTTGCCTCGCGGTGTTAGCGACCATCCTTCGACGTAGTCCAGGTCCTCCAACAGATCGCGAATCGACCGAAATTCGTCAACTAGCCCGTGCCCTGAACTCCGTTGGATGGAGCGATACTGGTCGAGTTTGCGCCTGATGCGCCGGGCACGACGCAGTGCCGACAGGTGATGAGCTGCATCGGGGCACTCTGCAACCGGATGCTCGACGCGCATGTGTCCGGTGCGGCTGTTGCCAACCGGCCGCGGGGGGACCTTGCGCAGTTTCCGCACAGTGTCCTCGACGAATCGGCGATCTCTGGGTTTGAACGGCGCCGGCAGATCGATCGAGCCGGCGAGACTGCTCGTATCGGTGATTTGGCGTACTCCGAGTGTGGAAACCCGCCCCGACGTCGACAGGACCAGATATCGGGCCCCCCCGTCCTTTGAGGACAGTCTCTTCAACACTGCGTAGCGGCCATCTCTCGAGCCACCTGCGACGTCGACCACCGTCCCCGGCCCCATGATTGACTTGAATCCGTCCTGACGTCGCAGTGGGACGGTCGCTTCGACAGTTGCCAGGTATTCCTCGACATTGCCAAGCTCACAGCTGGCCTGCTCCTCTTCGCGCCTCAGCTGATGTTCGAGAGCATCGATCGTCTCTTCGGCGTCTGCCGCGTCCCCCACTCGCTGATATGCCGCAAACGATGCTTCGAGTAGTCCCTCGGCCTTGTCGCGGGGGTAGTTTGCTACCAGGTTGGCCGTCATGTTGTAGGTCGGTCGGAAGCTGGATCGCAGCTCGTGAGCTCCTATCGACGCTATCTCAGTTACCTGACCGAACTTCACGAACGGTGAGTGGAGTACCACGCCGTATCCGGCAACATCGATGCCCCGTCTCCCGGCCCTGCCCGTCAACTGCGTGTAGTCGCCTGGGCGCAGAAGCTCATGGCTCTCCCCGTTGAATTTCGAGAGGTTCTCAATAACCACGGACCGGGCGGGCATGTTGATCCCCAACGCCAGCGTTTCTGTGGCGAAGACAACCTTGAGTCTCCCCAACTCGAACAACTCCTCGACGGTTTCCTTGAAAGCAGGTACCAGCCCGGCGTGATGCGACGCAACCCCGGCTTCAAGCGCCGTGATCCAACGTTCGTAGCCGAGGACAGCGAGGTCCGCATCGTCGAGATGTGCTGTCCGCTCTTCGGCGAGCTGACGAATGGCGGCTCGGTCCTCGGGGTCGGCAAGACGAACCCCGGACTCGATGAGACGTAGGGTCGCCGCTTCACACCCAGCCCGCGAGAAGATGAAGTAGATCGCAGGGAGTAGTTGCTGATCAGCCAGCTCTTCGACCGTCTCAACCCGGTTCGGTGTCCTGTAACGGCGCCGCCGACCCCTTTCCAGACCGAGCATGTGCTCGATACGAGGGTTGCTACGCCTGCGTCCGTCCCGGGTGACGAATGTAGGAAGGAGGTGTAGCTCACGCGCTCCAGCCTTGTCCTTGATCATGTACATCGACTCGAGTGGGACGGGGCGGTCACTTGTTGCAACGAGCTCGGTCTCTCCACGTCTCTCTTCAACCCAACCAGCGAACTCGTCATTGTTGGAAATCGTTGCCGACAAACAGACCAGCTGCACTGGTGAAGGGCAATGGATGATGACCTCTTCCCAGACCGCACCTCGAGACCGATCCTGAAGATAGTGAACTTCGTCGAGGACGACTACCCCCACGTTCTGGAGTTGAGCGCTCTCGGCGTAGATCATGTTTCGCAGGACTTCGGTGGTCATCACGACAACGGGCGCGTCACCATTGATCACGTTGTCACCCGTGAGTAGACCGACGCGATGTGATCCCAGTGTCGAGGACAGATCGGAGTATTTCTGGTTCGAAAGTGCCTTGATCGGAGTGGTGTAGAAGGCACGTTTTCCGGCTTCCAGAGCAAGATGGATCGCCGCTTCGGCGATGAGTGTCTTGCCCGACCCAGTCGGTGCAGTGACTACAACCGACCGCCCTGCGGCCACAGCCTGAGCTGCGTGCAATTGGAACTCATCCGGCTGGACGCTGATACCGCCCCAAAAGTCGGCCAGCGAATCGCTCATTTCTTCAAGACCAAACGGACCAGCCAGTAGGTGATTTCATACATCAGATACAGAGGAACAGACAGAACCAGCAGCGTGAACGCATCTCCGCTTGGAGTAATCAGCGCGGCGCCAGTCACGATGATCAGAACGGCCCACCGACGGCCCCGAGCCAACTGTTGCGATGAGACGATGTTCGCCGCGGCAGCAGCGAACAAGAATACCGGGTAGAGAAACGCCAGGCCGAAGGCCAGCATGAATCGAAGCACAAAGGAGTAATACAGTCCGATCTGAAGATCCGTCTGCACCTCCGGGAAGACACCGAGCAAGAACTTGAGCCCCCTGGGCAAGGTCCAATAGCCGAACAGCACCCCACCAACGAATAGGACCACGAGCGTCGCCACGACCGGGAACGCCCACTTCTTCTCCCGGGTGGTCAGCGCCGGATTGATGAAGGCCCACAGCTGGTAGAGGACAACCGGGCTGGCCAGTATCAAACCACCAAAAAGGCCGATCCGCATCAGTACACCCCACTTCTCGGCTACCGCGAGGCTTTGCAGCTCTGAGTTGGGTGCAGCAGCATTGAACGGCGCCTCCAGGATGCTTGTCAGCCCGTTTGCGAAGATGAAGGCGATGACACCCCCAATGACCACGGCGATGGCGATCTTGAAGAGCCTCCAACGCAACTCTTCGAGGTGAGTGAGTATCGACTGCGGACCGTCGACTGTCACTCCGGTTCCTCGTCGATCTCCGTCTTCTCTGACTCCTCGGCGAGCCGCTTCGCTTCTTCGAGAGCCTCGAAATCTGCCATGGCGTCCTCGGGAGTAGGCCCGGAAACTGGTTTAGGCCCCGTCCACTCGTAGCCCCTCGGGTCGACCGCTTTCATCTCATCACCCAGCTCCTTGAGGGGCTTTTTTAGGTCCTCGACCGGAGACTTGAGATCCTCACCAACCTGCTTCAGGTCGGACAGCTCGGCTTCCAGGCCCTGAGTTATCTCTCGCGCCGCCTGACGCAGCTCAGCCGACCACTGGCCCAACTTCCGGGCCACCTCAGGCAAACGCTTGGGCCCGAGGACGAGAAGCGCCAGCAGAGCAATGATGATGATTTCGCCACCTTGAAGCATCGAAGACGGATGCTAAAGCCTTCGGGCCCAATAGCAGTGAAGGTGACGACTCCCCCGAGTCGTCACCTTCGCAGTCGAGGAGCACCATGCCCACAGTGCCCGTCGAGGTTTTGAGTGAAGCTGTGGTCAGCCGGCCAGCAAGCGGAGCGGATCCGGCTCTGTTTCGAGGGCGGCGACAAAAGCTTCGATTTCGGTTTCGCTGATCGGATCGGTGTTGATGACCTCGAAGTGAACTCCCGTGGCGAGAAGCACACTGACAACACGTGAGTTGGCGGGTCGTCGCTGCTCCGAAGTGCATGTTGGGCACTTGAAGCAGTAGTCGCCTTCCCGACCACCCGGCCGCAGCTCGAGAGCCACATCGTCGGGCGTGAGGTGGATATCTCCACATCGGGAACACGTTGTCTTGATGGTCGTCATCTCTGGTCTCCGGTCTCCCATACGTAGAAAGGTGATCGGCAGGTACCCCCGATGACTGAAGGGGCCTTGTTAGGTCGTTCGACCCCTATTGGTAAGCAAGCAAAAGGGCATTTCCGAGTTCCCGGACTCGATCTGCGACAGCTTTGCCCTTGACCAGTCGGGCGTTGGCACCCAGTCGGAGCAGCAAGCGTGCCGGGACCTCGGCATCCGGAGCGGAGAATCGGATTCTGGTGCTCTTCGTCGTCTCCTTGACTACCTCGACCGGGTAGTACTCGAGGACCCATTTGGCCTTGTGAAACAGGTCTATTTCACACACAACATCATCCGGTGAAGCCATATATCCAACACCGGGCTCCGGCACGGCTATCGGTCGGTCGAACTTGGTTCCGGTCACTGCCATATCCCGGATTCGGTCGACCCGGAAAGTCCGTTCTCCCCCGACAAGTCGACAGTTTCCTGTGACGTACCAACGACCAAGCGTCGTGAATACCGTCCATGGCTCGATGTCCCTGGTGGTGGTTTCTTCCTTTCCCACCGATCGATAGGTGATCGTGACAACCGTCTGATCGGCCGCGGCACGGCGCAACGATCCGACGTTGTCGGACTCGTCCAGCACGTCGACAACGAGCGCCTTTTTGGCGTCGGGCATCACGACTCTGGTCAGTTTCTTGACCGCCGAATCGAGGGCCGGGCTCGCTTCCCCCGTGCCGATGACGGTCATACCGGCGGCGAGAAGCGCCAACGCCTCCGTTGGGGTCAGTCTCGGCGCACGGGTGAAATAGTCGGCCGCATCGATGATGACTTCGTCTTCGTCGATATAGGCCTCCATGAGGTCTCCGGGCCCGTATCCCGGCAACCCGCAAACGAACACCGTATTGAGATCACGGGTCAGTTGATCCTGGGTATATCCGAACTTCTCCAGGATCACTGCTACATCGGTTGACTGGTTCTCCATGACAAAGGGGATCAACGCCAGGATTCGGGACAGCCGTGAAACAGTTCGGGAGCTCGTACTCATTTGAGTGCTCCAAGCGCCGCCCCAACCCGGTCCCTGATCTCCTGTCGAAGGTCTGGTGGCGACAACACCTCGGCCGAGTCGCCAAAGCTCAAGACCCAGCCGATGAATGCGTCGTGATTGGCGATCGGGATTTCGGCTATCAGATCAGCGTCAGGCTCATCGAGGCCTAGGGTCCGAGCGGCCCACCACGCCACATCGGCGTTGAACCTGACGCTGGCCACGACTTCAGGATCCGAGCCCGATTCCCAGGGCTGAACGTCCATGATGGAGCGAACGTCGAAACCCCGCGGTTTGGTGAAGACACCAGGCTCGTCTCCGACGGTGAGCTCCTCGATCCGGTCAATTCGATAGAGCCTTTGCCCTTCCCCGCTCGCTCCTGTCAGATACCAATGACCGCGTCGATGGGCCATGCCATAAGGGTTCAGGGTTCGATGACTGCCCCGGTAAGTGAATGCAATCGTCCTTCGCTCAGTGATAGCTGCGAACAACGACCCGAGTGTTTCCGCTTCTGCGCCAAGATCGGCTCCGAGCGGTTCGATGCCCACGCCCCGTTCGATGCCGCCGAGTTTCAGTAGTGCATCGAGACCGGCGTGTGAGCCACCGAGCCGGACCATTCGGGCTGCGACCGAAAGGGCGACCCGCTCCTCCTGCGTCAGGCCAGGATCGGGGACTGCGTACTCGTCCGGGTCAACCGTATATCCGTAGTCGATCTCCCACGCGTCCAAAGCTTCCATGCGTATCGGAACACCGAGTCGTCGCAGGACATCTTTGTCACGTTCAAACATGCGATGGAATGCCTCATCGCTCTGACCTTCGTAGCCACTGACCGTATGACGCACGTCCTCGGCAGTCACCGGTGTGGGTGACTCGAGCAAGTAGATGAGCAGATTCAGCACCCGCTCCACAACATTCTGCATCAGCGACCGGACCCCCTCCCGCTCCAAACCTCAGGTAGTACGAACCGCATAAGGGCCATATCCGCTCAGGTTCAGGGCTCTGCAGTCATGTCTGGTTACCCGGAGTAGCCACCGTGTGGCTCACAACGACTCGATGAGTTTGTCGACACGCTCATCATGCGCTTTGAAAGGGTCCTTGCACATGACCGTCCGTTGCGCCTGGTCGTTGAGCTTCAAGTGAACCCAGTCAACGGTGAAATCCCGCTTCTTCGCCTTCGCCGCTTTGATGAACTCACCCCGGAGACGCGCACGGGTTGTCTGGGGAGGTGTGGTAACCGATTCGGCCACTTTCTCGTCGGTGACGATCCGATCGGCGAGACCACGATTCTCCATCAGATAGAACAACCCGCGAGATCTGTCCACATCGTGATATGAGAGATCCATCATCGAGAGCTTGGGATCGGAGAATGAGATGTTGCGGGTAACCGAGTACCTCTCGAGGAGTTTGTATTTCATGACCCAATCGACTTCCCGGTCGAGTGTCATCGGATCCTTCTCCAAACCTGTGAGCAGGTGCTCCCAACGGTCGACTGCTCTCTGAACCTGTGGAGGAAACCCCGGACTGCGAGCGAAACGCATCGCGCGGTCGAGGTACTCCCACTGGATATCCAATGCACTCAACTCTCGACCGTTTGCCAACTTGATCTTTCGACTGCAACTGGTGTCGTGGGAGACCTCTCTTATCGCCCTGATCGGGTTCTCGAGCGTCAGATCACGGAAAACCACGTCCCGCTCGATCATCTGAAGAAGCGCCACCATGGTGCCGACCTTGACGAAGGTGGCGTATTCACTCATGTTGGAGTCACCGGCGATCACATGAAGTCTGCGATACCTCTCAGCGTCGGCATGCGGCTCATCGCGAGTGTTGATGATGGGACGGGAGCGAGTCGTCGCCGACGAAACCCCCTCCCAGATGTGGTCTGCCCGCTGAGCGATGGAGAAAGCCGTTCCACGTGGTGTCTGCGCCAATTTGCCGGCGCCCAGGAATATCTGACGGGTGACCAGAAACGGAATCAGGACGTCAACCGTGCGATGGAAATCCTTGTGACGACTGACCAGATAGTTTTCGTGACATCCGTATGAGTTGCCGGCGCTATCGGTGTTGTTCTTGAAGACAAAGATCTCACCGCGGATTCCTTCCTCTTCCAACCTCTCTTCGGCACCTTTGACCAGCCCTTCCAGGATCCTCTCGCCGGCCTTGTCGTGGGCAACAACGTCCTCGAGGTCGTCGCATTCGGGGGTAGCGAACTCCGGGTGGGAGCCAACGTCGAGGTAAAGCCTGGCCCCGTTTTCGAGGAACACGTTCGACGAACGCCCCCAGGAAACAACCCGGCGGAAGAGATACCTCGCGACTTCGTCAGGGCTGAGACGGCGCTGACCGCGCAGCGTGCAGGTCACTCCGTATTCGTTCTCCAGCCCAAAGATGCGTCGGTCCACTGGATCAGGCTAAACGCGCCTGACACGCAGATGGAATACCTACACGCAAACCCCACCCCCCGTTTGCAAACCTTAGGTAGTACCGGTCATATTTGAACGTAATCAGCTCAGCTCTTGTCGAAGTACGAGCGCGGAGACCAAACATCAGCGAATTTCGACCGTATATGGTCGTCAGAACCTAAGGTTTGGGCGGTCGCTAGGGGGTGATCTCGGCCGCGTCGAGACGTCTGAAGGTGCGTCGCCCGTTGGTCTGATCGAGAACGGCAGCCTCCCACCCTTCCGACTCACGCCCTTCAGCGCGACGGAAGGCCTCGGCACCAGCCGCGAGAGCGTCGTCGAGAGTCATTCCTTCGCTCCACAGCTCTTCGAGAACCTCGGTCAGCTCGTCGGACTTCCCGCCGATAGCCACATAGCGACGCTCGTCAAAAAGCGTGCCGTCGTAGGTGACCCGGAACAATCGATGCTCTGTGCCATCTTCGGAGATTTCGGCGAGGAGGATCTCGGTCTCGAACGGTTTCGGATCCCGGGTGAAAATCATGCCGAGGGTTTGGGCAAAGGCCGTGGCCAGACCCATCGCGGTTACGTCCTCCCGTGAGTACAGGTAGCCCATCAGGTCAGCCTGGCGAATGCCCGCCTTGCGCAACGTCTCGAACTCGTTGTACTTGCCGACACCGGCAAACGCGATCCGGTCGTATACCTCTGAGATCTTGTGCAATGCGGTCGAAGGGTTCTCCGCCAACAGTAGAAGCCCGCCCCCATAGTCCACCGCCACGATCGAACGACCCCTGGCGATACCCTTGCGAGCAAACTCCGCTTTGTCCCGGACAAGCTGCTCGGGGGCGACATAGAAGGGGATGCTCATCGAATGTCCTCCACCGCCGCCTCGGCCCATGGAGAGATCTGATCGTCAGCGATCTCGACGAGCCCATCAGGATCGATTCTCACGACGTTGGGCAGGATGCCCCGTCGCAGATCCGGGCCACCAGTAGCCGTGTCCTCTTGAGAGGCCGAAACGAGCGCTCGCACTGCGAGTTCCGACGCTTCGTCCGCGGTCAAATCGTCTCGATACGCAGTGCGCAGAAAGGACTTCGCCAACCGGGATCCGGAGCCGGTAGAACCGAAGTCGATTTCCTCGTAACGACCCCCAACGGCATCGAAGCTGTAGACCCTTCCGGTAGTTGCTCGATCGTCATAGCCGGCGAACAGTGGGACGACGATGAGACCCTGGAATGCCATGGGTAGCTGGCCCCTCACCAACCGTGCCAGGAAGGACGCTTTTCCGTCCAGGGAGAGACGAACACCTTCAATCTTCTCGTAGTGCTCCAGCTCGACCTGGAACAGCTTGACCATGTCGATTGCCAGACCAGCGGTGCCGGCGATGGCGACAGCCGAGAACTCGTCGGCCGGGAAGACTTTGCGGATTCGCCGGTGGGCGACGAGATGCCCCTCAGTGGCTCTCCGGTCGCCGGCCATGACCACACCCTGGCCGTAGCGCATTGCGAGAACCGTCGTGCCCTCTGGAGCCGACGGCACCTTTGCTCCATCCGGAACGGTGAATGTCGAATCGACTCCGATGGACTCGAGGAGATCGGAAAAACTCGAACCCGGCACCGGAACATCGAGCGGCAAGGGACCCATTGGGCGGTCGTTCACTCGCCGCCTTTCTGCACATAGTTCTTGACGAACTCCTCAGCATTTTCCTCGAGGACCTCGTCGATCTCATCGAGCAAGCTGTCGAGCTCCTCCAGATCGGTCTCACTCTCAACGGTGGCTTCGACCTGCTCTTCGGCTTCTTCTTTGCGTTTACCCTTTGATTGGGCTCGTTCTCTGTCAGACATCAGATTTCATCCTCCTAGGAGACGTAACAGGTCGGCCGCGTCCACGGCTTCATCCAACACCGGACCGACTCGTGCGGCATCTCCACGTAGCGGCTCCATCATAGGAACCCGCTTGAGATGAGATTCCCCCACGTCGAAGACCAGCGAATCCCAGTTAGCGGCTACCAGTGCCTTGGGGAACTGGGTGACACATCGTCCCCTGAAGTAGGCACGCGTCCTCTCCGGAGGATTGGTGACCGCATGCTCGACTTCGGCATCGGTGAAAAGACGACGCATCGCACCTTTTGCCTCAAGTCGGTTGTAGAGACCTTTGGCCGGGTCGACATCGTGATATTGATGGTCGAGTGCCTTGAGCTTCGAGTCGGTCCACGCCAGGCCGTCGCGGTCCACATAGCCTTCGAACAGTCGCCTTTTGGCAACCCAGTCGAGGGTGTCGGCGAGCTTTGACGGGTTGGACTCGAGAAGACCGAGAGTTCGCTCCCACTCTTCAATGACCCGGTCCCACACCGGGTCATCCATCTCCTTCTCGACATACTTGCTGAGCCATTCGAGATACCTCCACTGGAGCTCGAGCGCGGTGGCGGTTCCCCCACCGTCGAGCTGTATCGGCCTGCCCAGTGCGATGTCATGACTCACCTGCCAGCAAGCGTCCACCGGAGCCGCCAGATCAAGGGGATCTGGTAGTGCGCCGTCTTCCAGGGCAGCGAGCATAAGGGTGGTCGTTCCCAGTTTGAGAAAGTTCTGGACCTCCGAGAGGTTGGCGTCACCGATGATGACGTGAAGCCGTCTGTATTGGGACGGGTCGCCGTGTGGCTCATCACGGGTGTTGATGATCGGCCTCTTCAACGTGGTCTCCAACCCGACCTGCTCTTCGAAGAAGTCGGCCCGCTGCGTTATCTGGAAGTCAACCTCCGGTCGATCGTTCTCCCAGCCGACCTTCCCGGCTCCGGTGAAGATCTGGCGACTGACCATGAATGTCATCGCATAACGGATGACCTCCCCGAAGGGTGTCTCACGTGAAAGGAGATAGTTTTCGTGAGCGCCGTAAGAGTTGCCTTTCCCATCGGAGTTGTTCTTGTAGAGGGACACATGGCGCCCTGAGGCATCACTAGCGGCCTTTGCCGCCAGATCCATCACTCGCTCGCCAACCTTGTCGTAGAGAGCAGCTTCGAGCGGGTCATAAGACTCGGGTGACGAATACTCGGGGTGGGCATGGTCCACATACAGGCGTGCGCCATTGGCCAACACCGAATTGACGACCGCACCTTCAGGATCGATCAGTCCGTAGGTGTCGTGACCAAACCCTCTGGCGTCACGTCCCGGAGATTCCTCTTCGTAAGACCACTGGACCTTCACGCGAGCTCCGGGAAAGCTGTTTACCACCAGTGAGGAGGCGACGGCAGGGTTGAACCCCGGATCGCCCCTGACGACGATCCCGTACTCGGTTTCGGTGCCGAGCACCTTGTGGATTGCCATCAGAGGTACTGGCCGCCCGAGACTTTCTCGATGAGACGACTCTCATCGTCTCCGCCGACCAATGTGCGCACGTAGACGATCCGCTCACCCTTCTTGCCCGAGATCTTGGCCCAGTCGTCGGGGTTGGTGGTGTTGGGGAGGTCCTCGTGCTCCTTGTACTCCTGGTGGATCGACACGAGCAGATCGTCGGTGCAGATCCCCTTCACGCCGGTGGCGATG
>JBAVIK010000422.1:0-11452 GCA_049686815.1 Acidimicrobiia bacterium
ATAACGCTCTTCTTATTGAGCGTTTTGGTCTTCATAGGCACTCAGCTCCTACCGGGAGACGTGGGCCGCCGGGTTCTCGGTCCTTTTGCAACACAAGACGCGGTCGATGCTCTCAACGCTCGCCTCGGAACAGATCGTCCTCTCTTGACCCAGGACTGGGATTGGATCAGTGGAGCGGTGACTGGGGACCTCGGGTTTTCCATTTCGTCGACGCGGCCCGTGACTGAACTTCTCGGCAGAGCTTTGGTCAACTCGATGAAACTCGCCGTGCTGGCGTTCGTCATCGTCGTCCCGTTGTCTCTGCTCGGCGGGATCATCGCCGCTCTGCGCCGTGGTACGGCAGTCGATCGAATCATCACGGTTGGCGGGCTCTCCGCCACCGTCATACCCGAGTTCGTATCTGGAATCGTCCTGATAATCGTGTTTGCCGTGATTCTGGGTTGGTTGCCCGGAACGGCAACGGCTCCCGCGGGGTCGGGCTTCTTCACCCAACTGAAACATCTGATCCTCCCCGCAATACCTCTCGTTTTGGTCCTGTTTGGCTACATAGCTCGAATCACCCGGGCGGGAGTCATCGAGGCGATGGACGCCGACTACACCAGGACCGCAATCCTCAAGGGAATGCCTCGCTCCCGGGTCATCCGACGCGACGTGCTCCGCAACGCCCTTCTGCCGACTATCGCCGTCATCGCATCTCAGGTCGGCTACTTGATCGGTGGTCTGGTGGTTGTCGAAGTGCTCTTCAGCTATCAGGGCGTCGGCCGGTTGCTGTTCGACGCAGCGCAAAATGCAGACTTTCCTCTTCTTGCCGGCGGCGTTCTCGTTGTGGGGGCGGCATTCCAGGTCTCGATGCTGCTGGCCGATCTGGCCTACAGCTGGCTCAATCCCCGAATCCGTCTCGGGAGCGACTGATGGCGATTCCGACAGCGTCGAGATCGCAGCGATGGCAGATACTGCGTCGCTCTCCAACATTCTGGGTGGGAGCCTCGATCATCGCGATGTGGATCGTCATGGCGATCCTCGGCGATCTGATAACCCCGTACGATCCACTCGGGGCGCCGGAAGATGTTCTAAATCGGTTGGCCGCCCCCTCGGCACAGCACTGGTTCGGAACCGACGAACTGGGCCGTGACGTCCTTTCCAGGGTCATGGCCGGGGCGCGTCAGGTGCTCAGTGTGTCGCTAGCGGCGACAGTGCTGGGCACCATATTTGGCACGGCCATTGGGCTGACCGTTGGCTATTTCGGCGGAATCGTCGACGATGTGGTCAGTCGGATTCTCGACGCATTCCTTTCGATTCCACTGGTGATCACCGGGATGATTGCGCTGGCGGCGCTGGGCCCAAACACTGTCGGGGTCATCATTGTGATCGGGCTGGTGTTCACCCCGGTGATCGCCAAGACGGTGCGTGCCGCTGTTCTCTCCGAACGTCAGCTCGACTACGTCACCGCAGCCCAGCTACGCAAGGAGAACTCGTTCTACATTCTCTTTGTCGAGATCCTCCCCAACGTCTTCAACGTCGTGATAGTCGAATTCACCGTCCGGCTCGGGTACGCCATATTCACTGTTCTGGCGTTGTCGTTTCTCGGCTTTGGCGTTGAGCCTTCGATACCCGATTGGGGCCTGGCCATCGCTCAGCACTACGGCCTGCTCACGGGCAATATCTGGTGGCCTGTCGTGTTCCCCGCCATTGCCATCGCTTCTCTCGTTGTCGGGGTCAATCTCTTGGCAGATGCGATCAGCCAGGCCTATGAGTAGCGCCGAGCCTCTCGTGCTGACCGCGCCGGTCCTCGAGGTCGAGAACCTGGCGATCGAGTACAGGATCGGGCCCGAGTGGAAGACCGCGGTGCGAGATGTCAACTTCACCGTTGGACGTGGCGAGTCTTTTGGTCTGGTAGGCGAGTCTGGCTGCGGCAAATCAACGGTTGCCATGGCGATCATGCACTACCTACCACGGAACGGTCGGGTCAGCGCAGGCTCCATTCGTCTCAACGACCGCGAGTTCACCGATCTCGATCGAAAAGAGCTACGCAAGGCGAGGGTCAAAGAGATTTCGATGGTCTATCAGGATCCTGGCTCGACGCTCAACCCCTCGATCAAGATCGGAACCCAAGTCGCCGACGTCTTCAGCCTTCTGGGTGTTCCTGGAGCTGAACACGAGCAAAAGGTGGTCGACATCCTTCGCAAGGTGCAGATCGCCGACCCTGCGCGGGTCATGCAACGCTATCCGCACCAGCTTTCGGGTGGGATGTTGCAACGCGTGGTCATCGCGATGGCCATCGCCTCCGAGCCTTCGTTGCTGGTGCTGGACGAGCCAACGACAGGACTCGACGCAACGGTCGAGGCTGAAGTGTTGGATCTCGTCTCAAACCTGAGGGAAGAGATCGGGACTTCGATCCTCTTCATCAGTCACAGCCTCGCGGTCATTCGCAAGATGTGTGACCGGACCATGGTCCTCTACGCCGGGCGGATGATGGCCGAGGGACCCACTGAGGAGATCTTCACCAACCCCAGGCATCCCTACACCGTCGGCCTTCTCCGTTGTCTTCCGACGCCAGACAAGGGCCGGCGCGACCAAACCAACCTCGACACCATTCCGGGGTTTCTCCCTCCACTTGGGGCCGAGATCCAGGGTTGCGTCTACGCAGACCGGTGCACATTGGCTGAAGAAATCTGTCGTGAAATCGAGCCGGGGTTGAATGTCGCCGGAGAAGGTCGAGTCAGTCGTTGCCATTTCCCTGACAGGGCACCTGATCTCCCTCGCACCGTGAGCGCACGACCTCCAGCTCGCCAGGTCAGCGGGGAGACACTGGTCCAGATCAGCAACGCATCGAAAACCTTCATCCAGGAAGGACATCCTGTATACGCGCTGACTTCTATCGATCTCGCAATCAACGTCGGCGAGACCGTTGGTCTCGTCGGTGAGTCGGGCTCGGGCAAGTCGACGCTGGCGAAAGTCCTCCTCGGAATCCATGCACCCGATGACGGCGCAGTCATAACCCTGAGTGGTGATTTCCTGGCTGCCGAGCTGACCCGTCGGAATCAGGATGAGATCGGCGCGGTCCAGATGGTCTTTCAGAACCCGGACAGTGCACTCAACAGACGCCACAGTGTGCGACGGATTGTCGGCAGGGCCGTCCAACTACTCCGTGGCGGGAGGAAGCAAGAGCGCGACGACAGGACCAAGAGCTTGCTCGAAGAGGTCCGAATGGGCACGCAACACTTCAACTCCAAACCCAGGCAGCTCTCTGGTGGGCTCAAGCAGCGAGTTGCGATTGCCCGGGCCTTTGCCGGTTCTCCGGCACTTGTCGTGTGTGACGAGCCCACGTCTGCCCTTGATGTGTCGGTCCAGGCCGCGATCATCAATCTGTTGGCAGAGCTTCAGGCGGAGGAGAACGTCGCCTATCTCTTCATCTCCCACGATCTCAACGTCGTGCGGTACATCGCAGATCGTGTGGCGGTGATGTACCTGGGCCGGTTGATGGAGGTGGGTCAAGCGGAACGTGTCTTTGGTGGACCTCATCATCCCTATACCGAAGCCTTACTGTCTGCGGCCCCCGACCTCGAGGAAGGCACCAGGATCCGCCTCACCGGGGAAATCCCCGAACCGTCCAATCCACCTCCAGGCTGTGTGTTCCAGACCCGGTGCCCGAGGAAGATCGGCGAGATCTGTGAGACGGTCGAGCCGGAGCTGGAAGAAGCCGAGCCCGGTTGGTTCAAGCGCTGTCACATTCCGGTTGAAGAGCTGCGTGAAATCCAACTGAAATCATGAGCCCTCGACAAGGGCTTGGAGCCTCAGTCACGGTTGAAGAACTGACGGCCGATCCCCACCCACTGCTGCATCGTCTGCGAGCCGCCGAGCCCGTGTCACGGGTGCCCGCTCTGGATGCATGGCTGGTGACGAGTCACGAGCTCAGTGTCGAGGTGATGCTCGACCACGAGACCTACACGGTTGACGATCCGCGGTTCTCGACCCAACAGGTCATCGGGCCGAGCATGCTGTCCCTCGACGGTCACGATCATCGACGACACCGTGATCCGTTCGCCGGGCCTTTTCGGGCAGCGAGAGTGCGCGAGTTGTCCGGATTTGTCCGGTCCCGCGCCAGGGAGTTGGTCGGAGCGATCTCTCCGCAGGGATCCGCAGATCTCCGACGTGAGATAGCCGCTCCACTCGCCGTGGACGTGATGACACACGTGCTCGACTTGGGAGGGGTCGGTGTTGACGAGATCCTCGGTTGGTACGAGGGAATCGTCGAGTCGGTTCATGTGGTCACCGCGGGAGGAGAGGTCCCAGAGTCGGGCCGGGTGGCATTCGAAGCTTTGCGTGGAGCGGTGAGCGGAAGTGTCTCGATCAGTGCGTTGCTGAGGACAGTGGACAGTGCGGGTGATCTGACAATCGACGAGATCGTATCCAACGTGGCTGTTCTCTTGTTCGGCGGGATAGTCACATCTGAGAGCAGCAGTGCGATTGTCTTCAAGTACTTTCTCGACGACCCGGAGTTGATGGTCGTCGTTTCAAAGGACAGGTCACTGGTGGGCCCCGCAGTTGAGGAGGCCTTTCGACTCGAGCCTTCTGCGGCAGCCGTCGATCGTTATGCGACCCGCTCGGCAACGCTGGGCGGGGCCGTCATCGCACCCGGCGATCTGGTGCGGGTTTCTCTGAGTGGGTCCAACCGTGATCCTGCCGTCTTCGACGATCCCGATGCATTCGATCTGCATCGGCCAGATCTTCGACGTCATCTGACGTTTGCCAGGGGCCCTCACGCATGTCTGGGAATTCATCTAGCTCGTCTCGAGGCCGTCGAGGCAGTGAATGCTGTTCTCGATGGTTTCGAGAATCTCCGGTTGGATGCGTCTCGTTCAGCCGACATAGCGGGCCTGGTATTCCGCGCCCCCGACACTGTCTGGGCCAGTTGGGACTGACTTCGCCAATCGGCGCTCGATACCGCGTCACCCACCTGATAGGCTTATATCGACAAGCAATAGCGCCAATTTGATACGACCAGCTTGCGGGCGCTCTAGAAATTCGGCTAAAGCGGCGATTTGCCGCTCAGTCATACGACTCGAGTGGCTCTTTGCTTCCAAACAGCCGTTGACATGTCCCGCATCCTCGGTCGATCGGAAAGATCACGGACATGAGCAACGCAATCGCCCAACTACTCGAACGCAACGGTTCCCTGGTTGCCGACGGTGGCATGGGAACCTCTTTGTTCGAATTGGGGCTTCAGGCGGGGTCCACCCCGGAGCTGTGGAATGTCGAATTCCCGGAGCGGGTGGCCAAAGTCCATCAGGGCTTTGTCGACGCCGGGTCAGACATCATCCTGACCAACACATTCGGCGGAACTCGTGCGCGCCTCGATCTCGACGGGCTTGGCGACCGGTTGAAAGAACTCAATGCCGCCGGCGTCCAAGTGGCGCGCAGTGTTGCTGCGACGGCGGCTCGTGAGGTCATTGTTGCCGGTTCAGTTGGCCCGACCGGCCTGCTGTTCGAGCCGATGGGCCCACTCGACCACGCCACGGCGGTTGAGCTCTTCACCGAACAGGTCGAGGTCCTTGCTTCCTCGGGAGCCCAAGTGATCTGGATCGAGACGCTGTCGTCCACCGAGGAGCTCGCCGCAGCGGTTGAGGCAGCAGCGACCACAGGTCTCCCGATCGTATCGACAATGAGCTTTGACACCCATGGCAGCACGATGATGGGCATACCGCCCTCGGCGCTGGCCAATTGGTGGAATACCAGTGAGGTGACGCCCTTCGCTGTTGGCGCCAACTGTGGGATCGGCCCGTCGGATGTGGTTGCTGCTGTAGCCGGGATACGCGAAGCCAGCGGCGAAGTCGTGATCGTGGCCAAGGGCAACTGTGGTATTCCCGAGGTGATCGACGGAACCCTCTGGTATCCGACCTCCTCTGATGACATGACTGCCTATGCCGAGTTGGCACTGAACGCTGGAGCACGAATCATCGGGGCATGTTGTGGGTCGGTTCCCGCACACATTGCGCAGATTCGCCAGGCTGTCGACCGCCACCAGCCGGGTGCATTTCAGTTCACCGAGCTGGAGAACCGACTGGGTCCGGTCTCCAGACCAGGCGAAGCACGGCAAAGGGAGCGGAAGGGGAGACGGCGGGCAGAGTAGGGACGGCCGGCCCGGTGGTCCGGGGAGCTGGTTGCAGCCTCTGAGAGTGAGCTACAGCTACTCTTAGGCCCCGTCGATGACATAGGAACATGCCTGAGCTAGAGACCCTCTCGCTGGGTCCCAATGAGGCCGTCTCTGGGAAACCCTTCACCTCGATCAAACTGATCGCCGTGGATCTCACCGTCCTCGGCGGCATGATCGACGATCTGGTGGGTGCACTCGCTGAAGTCGAAGCAGGCACTCGAACCATTCTTTCCCACGACCGGCTTGCGTGGACGAGTAATGGATTGGCGAGACGGCTTCTCATCTGTGATGAGAAGCGGCTGCGGGTCCACCCGGAGGCGTGTGTCGTCGGCTTCTTTGGCGAGCGGCGCACCGAGCTCGACATCGGTCCGTTGGAGGAAGCAAACTCAGCGATCGTCGCTCAATTCAGGAACTATCCGGGCATCCTCAGCTATAGCTCTGTGGAGCTTCCCAATGGCTACTGGGCCAACATGGTGCTTCACGATGATCCCGTGGACCGCGAGTACTGGAGTCGGGGCGCCCTACACGCCCAGGCAGCGCGAACCCTCTCGCCAGTTCACTATCGAACTGTCCGAATTCACAATGCTCGCCTGACGGCAAGGATCGAAGAACACCCCGAAATTCGCGTTCTGAAAACCAAGTATTGGGACTACAGCGAGACGGGACCGTGGACGGCCGAACGTGAGCTGGTCGTGTCGGACCCCAACGCGGCACACTGAACGCCCATCGCTATGACCGAGCCGACGTTCAGGGGCGCCAGGATCGAGGACTGGCCCTCGATTTTCCGGATCTTCTCAGCGGTCACCTCATCGGGTGACACCTACCCATATCTGCCCAATACTTCCGAGGAAGACGCACACCGAATCTGGATGTCTCCGCAAAACAGCGTGTATGTAGCCTGTGTCGACGACGTTGTAATTGGAACGTCCTACGTACGACCAAACATGGTTGGTCTGGGTGACCATGTCGCCAACGCAGGCTGGATGATCGACCCTGAGTATCAGGGAAGAGGTGTCGGTCGCCCCTTCGCTGAATACGTGCTCGCGGAGGCACGTCGTGTTGATTTCGTTGCGATGCAGTTCAATGCAGTCGTGGCCACCAACACCAACGCCCTCGCCCTTTGGCAGAAGCTCGGTTTCGAGATCGTCGGGACGATTCCTGACGCCTATCGCCACGCTGAGCACGGACTCACCGCCGTGCACGTCATGTACCGGCAGTTGTGACCACCTAGCCTGAGCGCTGATGCACATAGCCGAGGTCGAGACCTTCGTAGTCGCCAATCCACCACCTCATTTCGGTGGGCCCTACTTCACGTTCATCAAGTTGACGACTGGTGATGGCATCGTTGGATACGGGGAGGTCTACGCGGGCAACTTCCATCCCGACGTCGTCGCCGCTGGGATACGCGATGTAGCGGAGTCACACCTGGTGGGAAAGAGCCCGTTCGACATAGAGCAGTTTTGGCGGAGTGCCTACGGTCGCGGATTCACCCTACGTCCTGATGTCACCCTGCAAGGTGTGATGAGCGGTCTCGAGATGGCCTGCTGGGACCTCATCGGTAAGGCTCTGGGTCAACCCGTCTACAACCTGCTGGGCGGTCAGGTCCACGATCGGCTCCGCTCGTATTCATATCTCTATCCCGAGGACGGCGACCGAACTGATGTCTATGCCGACCCCGATCTGGCTGCAGAAAGGGCCGCCGAGTATGTCGAATTGGGGTTCACTGCGGTGAAATTCGACCCGGCCGGGCCATACACGGTGATGGGTGGGCATCAACCCTCACTGAAACGCCTGGAGTTATCCGTCGAGTTCGTCCGGAAGATCCGTGAGGCCGTTGGATCACAGGCCGACATCCTGTTCGGCACCCATGGCCAGTTCACCCCATCCGGAGCAGCCAGGCTCGCCGCCCGGCTCGAACCCTACGAGCCGCTCTGGTTTGAAGAGCCGACCCCACCTGACGATGTGGCGGGCATGGCCCACGTGGCACGTCATACGAATATCCCGATCGCCGCCGGCGAGAGGCTCACCACAAAATCCGAGTTTGCCCGTCTTCTAGAGGCCGGCGCAGCCAACATCCTCCAACCCAACCTGGGGCGGGCCGGCGGGATCCTGGAAGGTAAGAAGATCGCCTCCCTGGCAGAGGCGCACAATGCTCAGATCGCTCCCCACCTCTATTGCGGGCCAATAGTGGGGGCTGCCAACATCCAGCTCGCCACTTGCTCACCGAACTTTCTCATCCTCGAGGGGATCTACGACTGGAGTGGCTTTCACTCCGAGATTCTCAAGTCTCCGGTGCAATGGGAGGCGGGTTGGGTCATCCCACCAACAGCTCCGGGGCTGGGTGTCGAATTGGACGAAGAGGTAGCCCGGGCCAACCCGTACGCCGGCGACGCGCTTCATTTGAACATGGCTGAGACTTCGATATACGAGTCGGACTGATCGACCCCCCTACACCCAAGGTGAATGCGTTGTTCCCGTCCCATACGCACTGCCTTGGGCAAAGCGGTCGAAGCCGAACGGTTGCAATTCCGCCACCGGGGCGGATCCGGTCAGCTGTTTGGCGACCAACTTTCCGATCCCGGTCATTTTGAATCCGTGGTTGGAGTCGGCGACCATGTAAACGTTGGGCAGGATCCAATCCATGATGGGAACGTTGTCGGGGGTGAAGGCTCCGATCCCACCATTTCGCCGCTCTTTGAAACTGGGGCGAATCCCCTCGAAGCGTCCCATGAACATTGCCATCGCGGCGCAGAAATAGTCGGCGAACTCGGGGTCGGCCTGGTAGTCCTCGTTGGCATGCCCGTAGGGCTCTGTCGAGGCGTCCGGTCCAAGCATCTTGGGTAGGCCGCCACCCTGGATGCCGGGGCGTTCCATCCGCTCGGTCCCATTCTTCCAATAGACATACACGTTGTCGTCGAGTTGCTTGCCACTGCTCGCCTCAACCACCGGGGTGTTCATCAACTCGATGTGAAGCACGGGCGGGTTGAGGTTGTCGGCGGTGTAGTAGGGCCCATCGAAATAGACCTCCCCCTCCTCGAGACGCCAGTAGGTCCACATGTCCTTGTTCTCGATGAACGAACCATCCTGATAACCGACGTCGAGGTGCATAGGTTTGCCCAGCATCTTCCAATGCTCGGGGATCCATGCACCCATACAGAGGATCACCACGTCTCCTCTGATATTGCCGGCTGTGGTTTCGACCGACTTGACCTCGCCTCCCTGCACGTCGTAGCCCGTCACCTCGATGCCCGTTTGAATGGAGACCCCACTTCGGCGGCACATCTCGGTGAGCCCGCTCACGGCCTGCGCCGTACCGGCATAGCCACTCAGCTTTTCGTGGATCACCACGTCGATGCTGTGGTGTTTGAAGTCCGGCCAGACCCCCGTCAGGAAGTTGCGGGCGTCCTGACCTACATACAGATCGGAGACATAGCCGACGGAGTTCTGCGACTTGTGAATCTTCTCGTATTCGGCGATCTGATTCTCTTCGCCGCACGAGATATATCCGACCTGCTGGAAGCCAAACAAGACCGGGTCGTAGTTCCAGACATCGACCGATTCTCTAACGATCGCGTGGATCGGCTCTGTCATGTAGAAGTTGCGAACGCAACCACAAGCAATACCGGTGGCGCCGGCTCCGGGTCCCGTCTTGTCGATGAGAACAATCTCGGATCCCTTACCGGTTTCCATGGCCAGATGCCATGCGGTGCTCAATCCATGGACACCTGCACCGACGATTACATACGTCGCGGACTCGGGTAGCTGTGACATGAATCGGACACTATTCAACCGAACCGGCTCAGCGCTGGCTCACTCGATCTGATCCGACGTGGATCTGAGAGATGTCACGACGGCGACGCCGGCCCACAGGATCGTCATGCCGACGATTGTCACCACGGCAATTGGCCCGAGAACGAAGGCGACGTCGATCTGTTCCTTCTCGATTCTGGAGAACACGGCAATCGTGCCGATACCCCCGGCCGATATCACCGCGAAGATGAATAGACCGAGTGCCTTCATCACATAGCGATCGTCTCCCATGTCTGAGAATCTAGGGTGACCGGTGCGAGTTCACCCGGGCCATCTCAACCTGGGGCCTCAGGGACTAGTCCTTCGTTGCCGGGTAGCTTGCGGGTTGTGAATGTGCCTTTTGTCTCACCGTCCTTGCTGGCAGATCCAAAGCCGGCGTCGGGGGTGACCGCAATCGTCAATGCCAGGCTCTTTGACGGGACTGGACGCGAGGTTCGGAATGGCTCGACCGTCGTGATCGAGGACGGCTATATCACAGCATCCTCCGCCCCACACGACGCTCGAGTGGTCGATCTCGAAGGCCGATTCCTGATGCCGGGCCTGATAGATGTGCATGCCCATCTGGCCGAGCAGCCAGACATCGTGGTCGAGGAGGGCGCGGAACCGCTGTTACCGGGAACCAGGAGCCACCTGGTCGCAGCGATCGCTCGCGACGCCCTGGGGATGGGGATTACCACCATTCGTGACGTCGGCGCTAGCGATGACAGCGTTCTCGAGGTGCGGCAGGCCATGAGATACGGTGCCTTGCTTGCCCCTCGACTTCTCTCTTGCGGCAAGATCATCAGCGCCACATCTCCGGGTGGCCACCACTTCGCCGGCATGTATCGGGAGGCAGACGGACCCGATGAGATGCGAAAAGCGGTTCGTGAGCAGATTCGACGCGGTGCAGATTTCGTCAAGATAATGATGACCGGTGCCCGATCGGTCGAGCTGGAGAACCCTGAGTTCACGCAGGTGACGCGTGAGGAAGTCGCGGCGGTCGTCGATGAGGCGCATCGCCAAGGCTATCTGGTTGCTGCTCACTGCGAGGGTCTCGAAGGCACGCTGTTGGCAGTTGAGGAGGGTGTCGACACCATCGAGCACGGCCTCTACCTTCACAGCCGGCCTGAGGTCCTTTCAGAGATGGCGAAGAAGGGTCAGGTCTTGGTTCCGACTCTCTCGTTTCTCCACGATGTCGTCGACCAGCGACACCATGCCTGGTCACCTCATTTGGTGGAAAGAGGTCGTTTCAACGTCGACCAGGCTGGCAAGACATTGAGGGCAGCCATCGATGCGGGAGTGCCAATTGCAATGGGTTTCGATTCGCGGCCTCAGGGCAAGGCAGCGACCGAGCTCGAGGCCATGGTCGAGGCAGGCATGACACCGACCGATGCTCTGGTGGCTGCGACTTCCAGTGGGGCAAGAGCCTTGGGTCTTGCTCATCTGATCGGGACTTTGGAGCCGGGCAAGCTCGCCGATCTCGTGGTCGTGGACGGAGATCCAACCGAA
>JBAVIK010000423.1:0-3250 GCA_049686815.1 Acidimicrobiia bacterium
GGTCTTTGATGATGTCGCCGAGAACTGGGCAGGAATCTGGATCGCGGTCGTCGCCGGTCTCGTCGTTGGCTGGTTTGTCGGGAAGATCTCGGAATGGTTCACGTCCGATCACTACAAGACGGTCAAGGAGATCGCCCGGCAATCCCAGACCGGGCCGGCCACGGTCATCATCTCTGGAATCGCCGAAGGGATGAGGTCGGCGGCTTTCTCGATCATCGCCGTGTCAGCCGGAATCGGCGTGGCGTTTGCTGCCGGGGAGTGGGCGTTGGGCGATGGTGGTGGGATATACGGTGTGGCGATTGCCGCTATCGGGGTTCTGGCGACGCTGGGTATCACCATTTCGGTGGACGCATACGGACCCATCGCCGACAACGCTGGCGGGATAGCCGAGATGGCCCACCTCGAGCCGGAGGTGCGCGAGGCAACCGACGCTCTCGACTCGCTTGGAAACACGACAGCCGCGATCGCCAAAGGCTTTGCGATCGCATCTGCCGCTGTGACCTCTCTCGCCCTCTTCAACGCTTTCACCCGGGCGGTCAACCTGGAGACGATCGACGTCTCCAGAGCACCGACGACTATTGGCCTGTTCTTGGGTGGGATGTTCACGTTCCTCTTCGCAGCCCTCACGATGAGTGCGGTTGGACGCGCCGCGGGCAAGATGATCGATGAGGTTCGCCGTCAGTTTCGGGAGATACCCGGATTGAGGGAAGGTGACCCGAGCGCCAAGCCGGATTACACGACTTGTGTCGATATCGCGACAACCGGTGCACTGCGCGAGATGGTCATCCCGGCGTCATTAGCGATCGCTTTGCCGCTGGTCGTCGGCTTCATCGATGTAGAGGCTCTTGGCGGCTTGCTCGCAGGAGCGTTGGTGACCGGTTTCCTCCTGGCGATCTTCATGGCCAACGCTGGTGGGGCCTGGGACAACGCCAAGAAGTTCATCGAGACCGGCGCCTTCGGCGGCAAAGGTAGTGACTCTCATCACGCGGCCGTTATCGGCGACACGGTGGGTGATCCATTCAAAGACACTTCGGGTCCGGCGATGAACATCGTCATCAAGGTGATGACCATCGTCTCGCTCATCTTTGCCTCAGCCTTTATCGGCTAGTCCAGAGTGGGGCTCTCGATCCGAATCGCTCCGCCTCTGACCGCGTAGAGGTACAGCGCGGCCACCGCGTGGGCCGTGATCAGACCAGCTACTGCCATGGGCCCATACTCGGGGTCGGTATTGTCGAATGACAGCTGGTTGATCACCGAGAAGAGAAGTCCACCCGCACCGACCAGCAACGCCAGTGTCGAACCTGCCAGAAGGGCATGCGTCGGCCATGGTTCGGCTCGTCTGAGACGCCCGGACATGTAGGCGAGGGTGAACCCGCCCTGGATCAGCAGACCGAGGGCCAGGATGAGCACCACGACGGGGTTGTTGTCGGTGAAAGCGAACAGGCCCACCAAGAAGAGTCCCATGAGCATGTTCATCACCGAGAGGGTTACCAATACTGTTTTCATGACGTTGCCTCCAATCGTCCAATCCCACCAAGACCACAGAACCAAACCCACTCCGCCACGTCGCCACGATCTGTCATGCGATTCCGCCAGAAGCGCCTCACCCCATTGGCGTCTGGAGGGGGGGAGCAGGACGAGCCATCTCACGCAAGACCCTCAACAACTCGTCGAGAAGGAACGGTGGACTTGCTGGCGGTCCGGGCCCAGGCCAGGCCACCCGAAGTGAGCTGATACATGTGTCGGCGTGGGCGCCCTTCGAGTTCCGAGTCGACCCACCGGGTTTGCAGATGTCCCCGATCGGTGAGTCGAGCCAGGATTGGATAGAGGGTGCCTGACTTCATGCCAACGGTGTTGGCGATGTCGTAGCCATATCTCCATTCCGATGGTGCGGAGAGAAACACTTCCACCACCAGCAAGGTTTGAGAAGAAGGTTTGCGAGCCATACCCAAATAACTCTACATATATAGAGTTCTAGGTCAACCCCAGATGTCAATAAGGTCGTGCCCGTGATTCCCTTTCGAGCCCGGGTTGCTACCCGTGAGATCATTTTCGTGCGACATGCCGAGTCGCAGGCCAACCTCGACGGCGTGTGGAACGGTCGTACCGATGGGCCACTCAGCGAGGCGGGCAGGGCCTCCCTTCCACTCCTTGCGTCGCGCCTGGCGAATTGGAGATTCAACCGGGTCATATCCTCGCCGCTCGGGCGGGCACGGCAGACGGCCGAGTCTTTCGCCGACGACCTCGAGATAGATGAGTCGTTCATCGAGATCGACCTCGGAGAATGGGAGGGGCGTCGCTTCGCTGAGATCCAGGCGGAGGATGGAGAGGTGCTCAAGTCTGCCATTGCCTCGCGGTCGATTCCGATGGGAAGAACCGGGGAGAGCATCGACGAGGCGGGGCAACGAGCGGTCGCTGCGGTGGACAAGCTATTCCACGAATTGGAAGACGAGGAGCGTGCGGTGGTGGTGACCCACGGGGGGTTTCTGCAGTCGGTCCTGCATCGTCACCTCGCCGGGCGTGAGCGTCGCGCTCATGCCTTCACACAGAACACCGCGCTTACCAGGGTCGTCTGGGAATTCGGTCGACCCCGCCTTGCCAACTTCAACGATGATTCCCACCTCGGCCCGTCGAAGATGGTGGCTGAGCATCTCGGGAAGGGCACACCTGTCCTTGCACTGGTTCGACATGGGCGAACCAAGGCAAACGTCGAGGGCAGGTGGCAAGGGCAGGGGGACTGGGATCTCGATGAGCTCGGTCACATGCAGGCCGAGGCCTTCGGTGAGTGGTACGGGCGCTGGTCGACCGTGTACACCTCCCCTCTGAGGAGGGCGGCATCCACGGCCGAGCGAGTTGCTCGAAACGGCGTCGTCGAGATTGATCAACTGAAAGAGCTCGCCATGGGTGATTGGGAGGGTTTGACCACCGACGAGATCATCCAGCGGTGGCCCGGGACCATGGAGAAGATCTACAAGGACGGCATCGACCTGAAGCGGGGTCGTTCCGGTGAGAGCTGGGGTGAGCTCACCCGACGATTCGCGAATGCGGTCTATGGGCTTCGGCCGGCGAATGGCGAGCCGACGGTCGTCGTGGCCCACGGAGGTGCGATTCGCTCCTACGTGTCTTCCCTCACCATGACCAGCGACACACACTCCGAGTCACTCAACACCCCGGCCAACACCTCCGTGACTCACGTTGCTTTGACGCCAGAAGGACCGGAGATACTCGACTACTCGGTTGCCCCTCATCT
>JBAVIK010000424.1:0-3604 GCA_049686815.1 Acidimicrobiia bacterium
CGTCTTTGAAGATCCCGTTGCCTTCCTGTCAGCATTTGGCATCGAGGCCGAGTTGATCAGCGAGCACATACCGGCGGACGGACTTGACATACATGACAGCGACGTCAGCACGCCACCCGGACTCGCCGCCGCTGCCTGAGCCCTACTATCGCTGGGTGGTCGAGAGGGAGACTCGAATTACTCCTGAGGAGTGGGCGCCATCCCTGGCCGACACCGACGGATATCAGATGGTCGTTGCCGGACCGGGTACTGGCAAAACAGAATTCCTCGTCCGACGTGTCCAATACCTGATCGACTCCGGTCTTGCCCGACGTGACGAGGTCGTCGTTCTGTGTTTCTCGCGGAGGGCATCGGCAGACATTTCTCGACGTATCGAGAAATCGGTGGGTGTCACCGGTGTCCCGGTCGACACCACGACATTTCACTCGCTGGCGCTACGGCTCATCGAGACAGCCACCGACGGCACACGGCTGATTCCCCTGACGACGCCTGAGCAAGTCGGAGTGGTAGCGAAGATTCTCGAAACCGAAGACCCGGCTGGATGGCCGATCACATATCGCGGGATTCTCAGTACCCACGCGTTCGCCGTGGAGGTCGCGGATTTTCTCATGCGCTGTTCAGAGCGGCTGCTCAAGCCGTCTGACCTCGCGCAAAGAGCGAAGGAGAGAGCCGATTGGCGTGGGCTCCCAGGGTTATACCAGCGATATCTCGAACATCTCTCCGAGACCGGGAGGACCGACTACGGCATGCTGCTCACCTCAGCGGTCGACCTGATGGCATCCAAAGAGGGCAGATCGCTTCTCGAGCGGTTCCACTACGTGCTGGTCGACGAGTATCAGGACACGAGTCCGGCACAGGCGCGCATGGCCGACCTCATAGCCAGCACCCACGGGAATCTCACGGTGGCCGGCGACCCCTATCAGTCGATCTACTCGTTCCGCGGAGCGGAGCTACGCAATGTCGCCGACTTCACCGAGAGACATCGGGGAGCAACGAGGACGATCCTCTCGCAGAGCATGCGGGTCCCGGCGGGAATCCTCGATTCGGCACTGCGGGTGGTGTCGGGAGGCGAGCTTCCGGGCGCCGCCGGCCCGGTGGAGCCAGCCGCCCACGAGGGACGCACTGAGACGTATGTCTTCGACCAGGAGACCGCAGAGGCGGAGTGGATTGCCCGCGAGGTGGAGCATTCGATTCTCGTTGATTCGGTCGACCCGGGTGCGATCGCAATTCTGGTCAGATCGAAGAAGGAGCTGATCGCCGAGCTGTCAAGGGCTCTCGACCGACGTGGAGTAGCCCACGACCCACCCGATAGCCGTCTCGTGGACCACCCTGCGGTCAGACTGTTCGCAGATTTGTGCACGGTGGCGATTGCCGGCGGACCGCTCCCGATGACATCCCCGGTTGAGGCGGCCGATGCCGATCGCGCGATGCGCCGAATCCTACTCGGCCCGATGGTCGGGCTCGGTCTGGGACAGGAACGGGCGATCCTCAGAGCGAGACGTCGCACCTGGGCAGCATGGCCCCACGTGATGGCGCAGAACTTGCCACACCTCGAAGGTCTGACCACTCTTCTCCACAACCCGGAGTGGGCTACCTCAGGTAGCGCTGTCGATGGCTTCTGGAGGGCCTGGAATTCGATCGACGGTCTCGAAGAGATGATCGCCGACTCCAACCGAGCCGAATGGCGTCGCGCCTGGACCGCATTCGCCCAGGTGCTGACGAGGCAGGCGGAGCGTGACCCCAACCTCGACCTAGCTCGATTCTTCGAACTGACTGAGGACGAGGGATTTGAAGCCACGCCCCTCATCTCTCATCGTCTCAATGACAATCGGGTGACACTGACGACACTCCATCAGGCGAAAGGCCTCGAGTTCGACATTGTGTTCATCGCCAACGCTGTCGAAGGTGTGTTTCCAGATCTCCGTCGGAGCCGCCGAATGCTCCGACCGGAGCTGCTCTCGCCAGAGCGGACCACGGACCCACAGGCACAGCATCTCTTCCAGCTCCAAGAGGAGATGCGTCTCGCTTACACCGCGATGACTAGGGCCCGATTGCGGGTCGTTTGGACCGCCACCGATGCAGGCATCGATCAAGGCGACAGACGACCCTCGAGATTCATAGTTGCTGCTTCACAGGCAGGTCGCCTCCAAAGTCTTGGCCCGCCACCCGAGTCGGTTCGTGAGCCGATCACTGTTGGTGAGGCCGAGACATCGATGCGCCGAGATCTTCTCGACGCGTCCCAACCTGCGGTGCGGCGTCTGGCAGCACTAACGATCCTCGCATCGCCTCGGGTCGAGTCGGGTGCAGAGTGGTGGGATCCAAATGGGTTTGCGGGAGTGGCGCCGCCCGGGCCCGATCGACCCCTACTCGGCGATCGATTCAAACTGTCCCCGAGCCAGGCGGACGCATACCAGCGCTGCCCCCGCCGCTATGCGCTGGAACGGAGGTTGCGACTCGGTGGGCAGAGCACGCCTTGGGCGCACTTCGGCACCCTCATTCACGCCGCCCTGGAAAAGGCTGAGCGAGAAGTCATCGGTACCGGAAGACAGCACGCCGACCTTCCAAGAGCCATCGAGCACCTGGCATCAGTCTGGGTCGAAGCCGATTTTGGCTCACCAGAACTGAACGAGGCCTGGTTCGGAAAAGGTCGGGAGGCGCTGACCAAGCTGTACGAGGAGTGGCCACATCCGGACGGCACGCCCATCGACGTCGAACGCCAGGTAGACGCGGTGATAGACGGCGTCGTCTGGATCGGATTCATCGATCGTTTGGAGCAGACACCTGAGGGAATCAGAGTGGTCGACTACAAGACCTCTACCTCGGCAGTGACAATCGCCGAGGCCGCATCGTCGATCCAGTTGGCGTTCTACGCGTCGACGGTGGAGAACGACGGTGAGGATGTCGTTCAGGCCCAGTTCTGGTACCCAAGAGTCACCGGCAAAGCGCTGGCAACACGGGACCTGGATCTCGACCTCCTCGATCAAGCCAGGAACCAGATGACTGACATAACAGTGGCCATACGCGCTGAGGACTGGGAACCAAAGGTCGGTGATCAGTGCAGGCGCTGTGACTTTCGGCTTTCCTGTCCTGCGTGGCCCGAGGGAAGAGGTGCCTATCTCCCATGACCACGATCACCCCCTCAGCCGAACAACAGGCGATTCTCGACCTCGGCCTCACAACGATGAGAGTGCGGGCAGGAGCAGGCACCGGTAAGACCACGACAGTCTCGATGGTGATCGCCAATCTGATCGAGGCACACGGTGTTGAGCCCGAACAAGTGCTGGGGATGACCTTCACCAACAAGGCTGCTGCGGAGTTGGCCGACCGGGTTCGGCAGGAGTTGACCCGTCAGGTCGACCCGGGCCGTCAGGCAGAGGTCCACACGTACCACGGATTTGCCGCCCAGATCATCGCCGAATTCGGGGCACTTGCAGGCGTTGACAACCGGGCCAAGGTGATAACACCGACGTTCTCTCGCCAACTGCTCAGTGAGACGTTTCGTCACCGCTCATATGCCAGCCTCGACATCACCCAGACCCGAAGCCTCGACCGCATTCGCCAACTTGGCGATCGCTTGGGTGATCACCTGCTCACCCCGAGTGAC
>JBAVIK010000425.1:0-3266 GCA_049686815.1 Acidimicrobiia bacterium
AGCCGGTGGGCCAGGGACGGCATGTTTTGCACATCGAGCACACCGGCACCATCAACGACCAGTTGCGTGGTTTTTACCGCTCCGTCTACAGGGACCCCGCAGGCGTGGAACACCCATTGGCAACGTCGCAATGCCAGTCGACTGACGCGAGGCGAATCTTCCCGTGTTGGGACGAGCCCGATTTCAAGGCCACTTTCCAACCGACGATGGTGGTGGCGGAAGGTCTTGAAGCCTTTTCCAACACCGGTGAGTTGGAGCGGGTTCCAAACGGAGACGGCCGAGTCGCATTCCGATTCGGGCGGACCATGAAGATGTCGACCTATCTCCTGGCGTTCATAGTCGGCCCGTTCGAGGCGACCGACCCGGTTGAAGTTCGGGGAACACCGACCCGGATCATCGTTCCGAAGGGGAATCTCCATCTGACCGAGGTAGCCCTGGAGAACGCCATCTTCTGCTTCGAGTTTCTCTCGGACTACTACGGCATCCCGTACCCCGGTGACAAGCTGGACCACATTGCGATTCCCGATTTCGCCGCCGGCGCCATGGAAAATGTCGGCTTGATCACCTACCGCGATGCCTATCTGGTCATCGATCGCGAGAAGGCGAGCCAGGGCGAGCTCCAAACCAGCCTGGACGTGATCGGCCACGAGATAGCTCACCAGTGGTTCGGCAACCTCGTGACCATGGCCTGGTGGGAGGGGGCGTGGCTCAACGAGGCCTTCGCCAGCTTCATGGAAATGAAGGCGACCGTGGCGATGCGCCCTGAATGGAAACGTTGGCTGGCCTTTGCCAATCTCGAGGTCCCATGGGCGATGGGTACCGACCAGCTGGCCAGCACCCGACCCATCGAGTTCGAGGTGACCGCCCCCGAGGAGGTCGACCAGATGTTTGATGCGATCACCTACGGCAAGGGGTCGGCGGTCCTTCACATGATCGACGAGTTCATCGGTGTCGAGCAGTTCAGAGCTGGTGTCGGCAGCTACCTGCGAAAGCACTCATACGCCAACACAGTGACAACCGATCTCTGGGAGGGTTTGGACTCGGCTTCGGAATGGCCGGTCGGCGAGATCATGGACACATGGGTCTACCAGCGCGGCTTTCCTCAGGTTGATGTGACCGAAGTCGCGGGCGGGGTAAGGCTGACACAGCGTCGTCATCTGGTGATCCCCGACGAAACCGACACCACCATTTGGAAGATCCCCATCCATATCAGAGGCTCCGCAGCGGGCAAGCCGCTGGACATCAAGGTTCTGCTTGAAAACGATGAAGTGGTGGTCTCGGTCGATGGCCCCATCGACTGGGTGGTTGCAAACGGTGGTGGCACAGGCTTTTATCGCACTGCCTACTCAGAGCCATTGTTTGCCAACCTCCTGGAGAACGTGGGGGCACTGGACGACAACGAGCGGTACTCGCTGGTTGCAGACACCATGGCGTTTGTGCGCAATGGGTCAGCTAGCTCTACGAGTTTTCTCGACCTGATCGCACAATTCGGTGCGGAGACCGAACAAGCAATATGGTCGGTTATCACGGGTGGTCTTGCCGTTCTCGAACATCACGTGCTCGACGACGAGGCTCGACCGGGTTTCGAGAATTTCGTGCTGAACCTGGTGGGACCGGCGTTGCAACGTCTTGGGTGGGAACCCGACAAAGCTGACACAGACCTCGATAGAAAGCTACGAGGAGACCTGATTTCGACGCTTGGGAATCTCGGAGAAGACGGGGAGACCATCGAGAAGTCCCGAGAGATCACCGCCCAACTGCTCCAGGGTGCCGCCCTCGATCCCGAGGTTGCCACCGCTGCCCTGGGCGTTTACGCCCGACATGGTGGCGCGGCGGAGTATGAAACACTGTGGGCCACATACAACGAGGCGTCGACTCCGCTCGACCAGGTCCGCTATCTCAGAGCCGTTGCAGCCGTCTCGGAAACCGACCTCGCGATCTCGACGCTCGATAAGGCCCTGACAGGAGAGGTTCGCACCCAGGATGCTTTCTGGGTTTTCGCTCGTCTTCTCATGGGCAAGGCAGGTCCCGAGGTGTGGGAGAGCGCCCGAGCTCGGTGGGAGGACGTTCTGGCAGCGATGCCCGGCATGACACGAACCCGGGTGGCCGAAGGCATCTCAGCGCTATCGCGGCCCGAGGTGGCGGCAAGCGTCAAGAGCTTCTTCGCAGAGCACCCCCTACCCGAAGCCGCGCGCTCGGTTGAACAGAACCTGGAGAAACTCGACGCCAACGTCGCTCTGCGAGAGCGAGAGGCATCAGTGCTGTCCACCTACTTCACCTGATAGGTCAAACCTCAGGTAGTAGCGCCTCCCTCCGGAGGCGATGGAGTTTCTACAGGAAACTCCCAACCTGTTCGGCTCGCCGAACAGGCGAGCAAATACGGTAAGAATCCGCTCATCTGCGTCAGAAAGGGGCCCCCGTCGCCGGGGACCCCTTCTCTCTGTGGACGTTGAAGCCTGACTAGCGAAGCTCTACCGACCCACCGGCTGCTTCGATCACTTCCTTGGCCTTGTCTGCAGTCTCTTTGTCGACACCCTCGAGGATGGCGTTCGGAGCGCCGTCAACAAGATCCTTGGCCTCTTTCAACCCGAGGCTGGTGAGCCCACGGACTTCCTTGATCACCTGAATCTTGGCTGAGCCAGCAGCGGTCAGCACCACATCGAACTCGTCCTGCTCTTCTTCAGCTGCGGCGGCGCCGTCACCACCAGCGGCAGGGGCGGCAGCAACGGCCATTGGAGCGGCTGCGGTCACATCGAACTTCTCCTCGAAAGCATCAAGGAAATCCTTGAGCTCGAGGACTGTCATCTCTTCGAACGAGCTGAGGAGCTCGTCAGTGGTCATCTTTGCCATTGCTATTCCTCCTCGGCCTGTTCGGCCGTGGTTTCGGGGGGCTCGTCTGCGGGAAGGGTCGCATCGGATGCGCTCCCCTCAGGCAAGAACTCGCCCGACTCTTTCTTATCTAAAAGCTGGGAGAACATCGAAGCCGCGTCGCGATTGAAGGAGCCGAACATCCCGGCTGCCTTGAACAATGGCGCCTTCATGGCGCCGGCAATCTTCGCGAGCAACACGTCCCGGGGCTCGATTTCGGCCAACGTCGAGATCTCTTCGGGAGAAAGGATGTTCCCCGACAGAAACCCGGCCTTGAGCACGAAAACGTCGTTGGCGGTGGAGAAGTCCTTCAGAGCCTTGGCGGTGGCCACCGGATCATCCTGGGCGAATGCCAGAGCTGTCGGTCCGGACAAGAATTCGTCCATACCGTCGATCCC
>JBAVIK010000426.1:0-1760 GCA_049686815.1 Acidimicrobiia bacterium
GGCTTGGGGCCTGCTGCTACCGAGACTTGACCATGCATTCAGCTGAATCTCGGAACCGAACTCGAACGGCACTCGCCGCCGAGCCGTGTCCTCGTCTCTAGTAGGGCATGGGTGACCCGAACCGAGCAGACCGAACGCCTCTCTTCACACAATTCTGCCCCGGGCTGGTCTTGGTGGCAGCTGACGGTCTACCCGGTCCCGACTCCGGCCCGGGCTAGAAGGAAGAATCAACCGTCTAACTCGACCTGAGACTCTTCGTTCCACTTGCGTCCAGGACTCCCCGTCGCGCCGGATCGCGTGACGACATCAACAGGATGAGGAATCCCACCACCGCTACCGACCACCACCGAATGTAAAGGGCAGACCAACCCCCAGGGACATCACCAAGCGGCATCGGCCTCCACATCCGCGGAAGAGCCGATGAAAGGATCAACGCGAAGAGGATGACCGGAGCCACCACCGGGCCTCCCCGACCCCCCGAGCGACGACCCACGGCCCCGGCGACACCCAGACTCAACCCCACCAGCCCGGCAAACATCGCAGTCAGCGTCCAGGTCTCTTCGGAACCACTGGTTCCCTGCCACGAGACCAAGGCCATCCAGGCCGCCGCAGTCGGGGGGAGAATTACGAGCACCCGCCACCCCCGCCGGCGAAGCAGCGAACTGGGCGAGGGCGCTAATAGCTCGTAAGAGGGGTCGTCGAGTGCGGACCCGATCGAGATCGCCATCAGTATCGTCGTCGCCTGCACCGGGATCGCAAACCCATCGCCTCGACCAACCGCGGCACCGATCACCGACAGTCCCAGCGCGATCGCCGGGGACCACCACACCATCGCCCGGGCGGCGTAACGATACTTGCCGACGCCCCTCAGAATAGACAAGAGGAACCAACGCACACCTGGGTGATCATCACGGCCACTGAGACCCCCACCGCGGCAGATCCGACCAGCAGGGCAGCGACCACCGAGCGCCTCGCCCCGGAGCGTGCGAGGGCGATACCGGCGAAGATGGCGGTCAAGCCGAGTAGATAGATCGTGTGCCATCCAGCCAGTGGCAACGAACCCAGATGGGCGAGCGGGAAGATCACATGCCAGCTGGCAGGAACCTCTGGCGTTTGGAAAAAGAACACGACGAAGGCCACGACCGGAGCTACAAACGGGTTCGGGACCCATTTCGCCAAGGCAACTCCAAGAGTTCCCAGCGTCGCGACAAAGATCCCAGTCTGGATCACAGCCATTACTTGGACGCCACTGGGAACCACCAGCCACACGGCCGTGCTGGCGATGATGACGCCTAGGAGCCCCGTGGCGACAACGAAAGGCCACGCCGTTGCCAGTACAACGCCGCCTGCTCGGATCCGGGAATCTGCTGGAAGGCTCTGATGCTGTTCCGATGTGCCTTCGCGTCGGTCGCGAAGAGCGGCATGGTTGGTTGCCACCATCGTGAAGAGGGCAAAGATGTAGAACCCGACGGCCACTGTCCAGCCGTCGTCAACAAACGACACATCGTCCTTGGTCACGCCAGCTGCAACGAATATGCCGGTGCCGAGAAGAGCCATTCCGTAGGCGGCGATCAGACCCCAGCTGACCAGCAGTTTGCGTCCGTTGAAGTTGGCCAGGGCCATCATCACCCGTCGCGACGAATATGCATACCCTTGAGCAGAGCTCATAGTGCGACCTGTTGGACGTCGGGGGTGCCCCCGACCATGAGCAGATATGCATCGTCGATGGTGGGCTCGGTCGGAGCCGCTCCCGAGGGAGG
>JBAVIK010000427.1:0-10099 GCA_049686815.1 Acidimicrobiia bacterium
GGATACCACTGGGGGATGGCAACGTTCCACCCGACATTGCCCCGCGGGGCAAGGGTGAAGACCGGTGACCGGGGGACCATCGAGGAGATACTGGTTGGTCCGGCTCACGAGAACGATGGGAAGCGCAATCTGTTTGGCGCACTCCAGGTCTCGATGGCGACCACCGGCTATTCCGATGTGAAGGAATTCCAAAAGGCCGAGGTGATGATCGCGCCATCTCTTCAGACTGAAGGCAAGTCTTTGCAGCGGTCCCAGAATGTTGGGATGGGATGACATCTGGCGAGACTGAGCCCACGGTCCTCGTCGTCGATTTCGGCGCCCAATATGCACAACTGATCGCTCGGCGGGTGAGAGAAGCCCATGTCCGTTCTGAGATCGTTTCTCGCGATATAACTGCCAGGCAAGTCAGGGAGCGGAATCCCATTGGATTGATCCTCTCCGGGGGCCCGGCATCGGTTTATGCAGAAGGCGCCTACCGGTTGGATTCAGACATCCTCGATCTGGAGATTCCTGTTCTCGGCATTTGCTACGGCCATCAGCTCCTTGCGGATCTGGCGGGGGGCACCGTGTCCAACACCGGAGACGCCGAATTTGGAAACACACAGATGGAGGTGGTCGGTGATTCGTTGCTCCTCGGCGACCTCCCTTCGCAACAGAAGGTTTGGATGTCTCACAACGACCAGGTCACCGAGGCACCTCCCGGGTTCGTTTGCGTCGCCACCACCGGCGGGTCCGCCGTCGCCGCCATGGAGAATCGTGAACGGCGCCAGTACGGAGTGCAGTTTCATCCTGAGGTGGGACACACCCCTCGGGGATCAGAGATCCTCAAGAGGTTCCTCTACGAAGGATGTCAGGCCACTCCCACCTGGACGTCGCACTCGATCATCGAATCCCAGGTCGCACTCATACGGTCCCAGGTCGGTGATTCACGGGTCATTTGCGGGTTGTCAGGTGGGGTCGATTCGGCGGTTGCGGCCGCCATTGTCCACGAGGCAGTCGGTGGACAGTTGACATGCATTTTTGTCGATCACGGACTGCTCAGAGCAGGCGAGGCCGAACAGGTGGAGGAGACATTTCGGTCTCACTTCGATGTTGACCTCGTTCATGTCAAAGCGGCGGACCGTTTTCTCGAACAACTCGAAGGTGTTTCCGATCCTGAGCAGAAGCGCAGGATCATCGGCGAGACTTTCATACGTGTATTCGAGGAGGCTGCTTCTGCGGTCGGAGACGCCACCTACCTGGTCCAAGGGACGTTGTACCCCGACGTGATCGAGTCGGGATCCGGCTCGGCCGCGACTATCAAGACACATCACAACGTCGGAGGTTTGCCTGAGGATATGACGTTCGAGCTCGTCGAGCCGCTCAGGGATCTGTTCAAGGACGAGGTACGCGCTGTCGGAGAAGAGCTGGGACTGCCCGAGGAGATCGTTTGGCGACAGCCGTTCCCAGGTCCCGGTCTTGCAGTTCGTATCATCGGCGAGGTGACGCTTGAGCGTCTCGACATTCTGCGGGCCGCTGACAGCATCATCGTCGAAGAGATCCGCCGGGCCGGGCTGTATCGGGAGATCTGGCAGGCGTTTGGGGTGTTGCCGGCCGTGAAGACCGTGGGTGTGCAGGGCGATTCCCGAACATATGCGTATCCCTTGGTCGTGCGAGCGGTCACCTCCGAAGACGCGATGACAGCCGACTGGGCACGTGTGCCCTACGACGTTCTCGAGCGGATCTCTTCGCGTGTGATAAATGAAGTGCCGGGGATCAACCGAGTGGCATATGACATCTCCTCGAAACCTCCAGCGACCATCGAATGGGAGTGACAAAGGGTCATTAGGTCCATTCAGACCTGTGGCCGCGTTGCCGATAGGGATCACGTTGGCCAGGGAAAACACACGTGGATCTCAATACACCTGAACTCACGCGCATTTTTCGCGAGGAGCTCGACGAGCGTTCTGCCCGTCTGGTCGCGGGAGCGCGAGCCCTGGCCGACAAATCCCTCGTTAGTGACACGATCTCCGATCTGGTGCGTGACGCGCACACCATCAAAGGCAGCGCCGGACTACTCGGCTACGAGGCCCTCAAAGAGGCCGGAATGCGTCTCGAGAAGCTGTGGCGGATGGTTGGTGAGGGGTACTCCCCCGATGCCAACGCGATAATCGGCATGGAGGCGACGGCGGGGAGGCTGCTTGCCACGCTGGACTCAGGAGACACCGAAGCTCTTGATGACTTGGTCGAGAAACTCGACGCGAGTTTGGAGCATGTGACCGAGAACCGCGAGGTAGTGCCGCTCCGTCAACCTGATTCGAGCAGTCTTGGCGGACTTCTCTCATCCGTATCGGAATCCCTACTAGGTGGCGCCACTCGTGTCGACACCGCAGACCTCTATCGCCTCATCAACCGAATCGTTGAGGTGTCACTGGACGCTGACGCCCTCGCCGATCTGTCCCTGGTCAGTATCGAGGGTGCCAATCCCGAGCTGTTCCGCAGGTCGTGGAGGGGTCAGCTCGAGCGACTCAGCGCCTCGGTGAAAGACATTCAGGATCAGGCGGTATCACTCGCCAACGTGTCGTTCTTCGACGCGGTGTCCACCTTTCCGCAGTTCGTGAGATATTTGGCCCGACGCTTGGGTAAGGATGTCAGGTTCGAACTGTCAGGTGAGGACATCCAGTTGGATCGTCAGATCGTCGACTTGATTCGGGATCCGTTGCGACATCTGCTGGTCAATGCCGTGGATCACGGAATCGAGACACCGGATGTTCGCGTCGGCAAGGGGAAGATCGCGACCGGGACGGTGCATGTGAGTGCCAAAGCGATCGAAGAGCGCGTTGAGGTGACGGTGACTGATGACGGAACCGGCATCGATTGGGACCGTGTAGCAGAGGTGGCCCACGATCGGGGTCTGCCGTTGATGCCTCCCGACTTGAGCCCGATCCTCTTCAACCCCGGTTTCAGCACAGTCGAGAACGTGTCAGACTTTTCCGGCGCGGGCGACGGACTGCCGGAGGCGCTCGAGGCCGTGGAACAGGTGAGTGGTGCGGTCCATGTTCGTTCGAAGCCGGGTGAAGGGACCGCGGTGACGCTCACGCTCCCGCTTTCGATGGTTTTGCAGAACATCGTGGTTGTCGCCCTCGGTGATCAGTTCTGGGGTCTTCCTGAAGCGACAGTTGAAGCCGCGATGCCGTTGTCTGCAGCAGAGCTGACGTCAAACGGGAATGGTCGTGAGTTGCAGTTCAAGAGTGGTGCCATCCCGTGCGTCTCCCTCTCCTTGGCCGTGGGCGCACCGCAACCTCCAGACGAGTCCGAGCTGCTAGTGGTGAATACCAGGTCGGGGCCCGTGGCGGTCACTGTCAGCGAGCTGGTGGACCGGCGCCGAGTCGCCGTCAAGAATCTCGGACCGATCCTGGAAGGTGCTGGACACATCACGGGTGCCGCCCTCTTGGGTGGTGGGCAGGTGTTGGTGGTGCTCGATCCCAACTTCTTGGGGGTCGTCGCCCGTCACCGCCCAAGGATTCTCGAGGACAAGCCGAGGGTTTTGGTGGTTGACGACTCCGCCGGTGTTCGTCAGCTCCTGTCGGCGACCCTAAACGGAGCCGGTTTCGAGGTTGAAGTGGCGAGTGGTGCCAGGGAGGCCGTCCTCGCGATGGCCACTGACGGATTCGCCGCAATGGTGGTCGACTACTCAATGCCCAGATCCAACGGTGTCGAACTGGTCAGGGCGATGCGAGCGGCCGACATCATGGTCCCCATCGTGATGGTTTCAGGTGTCGCTACGCAGGAGGAGAAGAATGCCGCATGGGATGTGGGCGTCGATGCCTATCTCGACAAGTTCGATCTCCGGCAAGGCGTGCTCACCAAGACCCTGAAGCAGTTGATCGGGCTCGAGGACGCCGACACCGCCTAACCGGCTACTAGACCTTCAGCCGTTGACAGAAGCTACCGATAAACGGCATGCATGCCTGATCTGACGCGTCTTGGGGAGTACGGGCTCTACCTGCTTCCGTTGATCGGTGCCGCTGCCCTGATCTGGGCATGGCGTATCACCGCTCACGGACGGGAGCGTGAACGCGAGGTCCTCCGCCTATCCGAGGAAGCACACACGATCAAGAACGACTTCGTGGCGATGGTCTCTCACGAGCTGCGCACACCTCTGACGTCGATCGCCGGCTTCGCCGACACCTTGTTGCAGTCGTGGGACGATCTTCCCGAAACCGAGATCAACGAGTTTCTCTCGATCATCAATCGCCAAGCCATCTATCTGGGTGACCTGGTCGAGGACGTCCTGGTGATTCCACGTCTCGAGGCAAATCGACTCCGGCTCGACCCGGGTTTGTTCGATCTTGGTGACCTCATCGAAGACGTGGCCCAGATGGTGTTCCCCAATGGTGGCAAGAAGACATCTTTGGTCTCCCTGCCTGATGGTGTTCGGGTATTTGCCGATCGACGTCGTGTCCAGCAGATCATCCGCAACCTGATGGAAAACGCGCGGAAGTACGGGGGCGACCAGATCATGGTCGAAGGCTTCGTGATGGGGGATCAATATTTGGTCATCATCTCGGACAACGGACCCGGTGTTCCAAACGAAGAGACATTGAAGGTGTTCGAGAACTTCGAGCAAGTTTCGAAGGGCGACGCTCGCGAGGCCACGGGGATCGGTTTGGGCCTCCCCATCGCCCGCCGTCTGGCCCGTGCGATGGGTGGAGATGTTTGGTATGAGCGAAGGTTCCCGACAGGCGCTCGCTTCTGCTACTCGTTGCCGCTTCGTCGTCGCACCATCCTCGAAGACGGCTCGTCGGCGGCCAGCGGCGATTCTGAGGCAATAGGTCTGGTCGAGCTATCCGAGGAGGCGCTGTCGGCCTGATCACACTGTTGTGATTCAGTCTGTCCTCGCCGGTACCATCGGCCGTGATGCAACAAGCTGAGTGGTTCCTCGACGATGTTCCCGCCGACTCCCCACTGTTCGCCGACCTCAATCCGACTCAACGCGAGGCGGTAGCGGCGACCGAGGGCCCGGTGCTGGTGGTTGCCGGGGCGGGCTCTGGGAAGACCAGAGTGCTGACCTACCGCATCGCCCACTTGATCAGCGATCTCAGAGTTCCCCCTGACGCGATCCTCGCCATCACATTCACCAACAAGGCTGCCAACGAGATGCGGGAGAGAGTGGGTGCGCTGGTCGGGGGGATGGTCAGATCCATGTGGGTCAGCACGTTTCACTCAGCATGTGTGAGGATCCTGCGTCGCGAGGCGAGCCGTCTCGGCTACAAGTCGGCCTTCACCATCTACGACGATGCAGACTCACTCCGGCTTCTACGCATGGTGATCAAAGACCTCGATCTGGAGACCAAGAGGTTCCCGGAGAAAGCGATGAAAGGGGTCATCTCCAAGGCGAAGAACGAACTCATCGACTACGAGTCCTTTGCCGACCAGGGGGACGGCTTCTTTCACGAGCAGGTAGCCGACATCTATCGGCTCTATCAGCAGCGTCTCGTCGAGGCCTCGGCGATGGACTTCGACGACCTGCTCATGGTCACGGTAGAGCTCTTTGCTGCTTTTCCCAGCGTGCTCGAGCACTATCAGCAGCGGTTCCGATATGTCCTGGTCGACGAGTACCAGGACACCAATCGTGCCCAGTACATGTTGGTCAAACAACTCACCGCCGCCCATCGCAATCTCTGTGTCGTGGGCGACACGGACCAGTCGATCTACAAATTCCGTGGTGCGGACGTTCGCAACATTCGTGATTTCGAAAAGGACTATCCCGATGCCAGGGTCGTCGTTCTCGATCAGAACTATCGGTCTACCGAGACCATCCTCGACGCGGCCAACTCGATCATCTCCAACAACACCAAACGCACACCTAAACATCTCTGGTCCGACCGGGGCCGTGGCAGTGAGATCATCAGGTTTGAAGCCGAAGACGAGCACGATGAGGCCGGCTTTGTCGTCGATGAGATCGAGCGACGTCAGTCCGACGGTCTGAATCTCGCCGATATGGCAGTTTTCTTCAGGACCAACGCGATGTCACGAGTGATCGAAGACGTCTTCGTGCGGCGATCGATTCCATACACGGTCGTCGGCTCGGTGAAGTTCTACGACCGCAAGGAGATCAAAGATGCGGTCGCCTACCTGAAGGCGGTTGTGAACCCGGCGGATGAAGTCGCCCTGAAGCGCGTCATCAACGAACCGAGAAGAGGCATAGGTCAAACTACGGTCGCCCATATCGACCGGTTCTCCCAGGGACAACGGATCTCGTTCTATGACGGGCTGCGACGGGTCTCCGAGATTCCCCAACTCAACACTCGTGCGCAAAAATCGGTCCTCGAATTTGTTGGCCTTCTTGATCGACTTCGTGAGACCGCGGACGAGTCGGGTATCGAAGCAGGCATTCAGGCAGTGCTCGAAGACACCGGCATGGCGGCCAAACTCGAATCGGAGCGCACGATCGAGGCGATGGGGCGAGTAGAGAACCTTCGTGAGCTGGTGGGCGTTGCTGCCGAATTCGAGAATTCGAACGAGGGGGCGGTCATCGGTGATGAGGAGTTCGACGATCTCGACAATCTTCGCCGTCTCGAGATCTTTCTCGAATCCACTGCTCTGGTCGCCGACATCGATGAGTGGGATGAGGGCGCCGGAGCGGTCACTCTGATGACACTTCATACCGCCAAGGGCTTGGAGTTCCCCGTAGTCTTCATGGTCGGGATGGAAGACGGTGTCTTCCCCCACATGAGATCGCTTGGAGATCCCGAGGAACTCGAGGAGGAGAGACGTCTCGCCTACGTGGGCATCACACGGGCACAGGATCACCTGTACCTCACCTCAGCCTGGCAGCGGATGCTCTTTGGAGGATCCAACTACAACCCGCCCTCCCGATTTCTCAAAGAGCTACCTGAAGCGCTGATCGAGAAGGCGCCGAAGCGACAACGGCGGCGGCCCGCCGATCGCGCCGCCGCCAACGGGCCGCGAACCACCGTGGATCCGACCGAGATCGGGGCTGGAGATCGAGTACGTCACGACAAATGGGGTCTGGGGACGGTGCGTGAGGTGGTGGGCGAAGGTGATCGAGCCGAGGCCGAGGTCATGTTCGACACTCAGGGCAAGAAGCGACTGCTATTGGCCTGGGCGCCGTTGGAGAGAGCTTGATCGCTAGAACGGCATGATCTTGGGCAGACTGAGCACGACCCAGGTTGCCCCGACGAATATGACCGTGGCCACGATGATTGCCAACAGCCGGTTGCGATCGTTGGCCAGTTTCGAGCTCACCCCTGCGAAGAACAACACCAGCGCAAACGCGACCACCGTCAGCACATAATCGTCGGAAGTCTGATTCGCGACTGCTGCTGCTTTTGCGAAGTCGTCAGCGTTCTGCTGCAACTCGAGGGCCTGGACTGAATCGGCCAGGACATACTCCTCCATGCTGAACGGCGTCGGCGGAGCCCTTTCCGGGTCCTCGGCGAATTCCGATAGCCAAGTATCGAATGCGGGCTGAAACTCCGGTCGCACCCGCTCGAAGAGAAAAGCCGACAAGGTCCCGGGAATCGGCTCATACACAACACCGGGTATCAGCTCGGCCCGGCCCGCCTCGAGATCGGCGTTGTAGGCGTCCAACCAGGCGATGAAGGTGGCGACATCAATCCCGGTCTGCTGGCCAGCGCGGGTATCGAACCTGGTCGATTCGGTGCGTGCCGCCCCGGCCCGACTGAAGTTCGTGGCCTGCTCACCACTCCATTTCGCACTCTGGAACGCCGCCCAGGCGGTGAAGATCGCGGCCATCGCCATCAGGATGGTGGCCAACAGTTCGACGCGATCAGACGCACCGAACAGTTTCACCTTGGTCGCGGTAGCTTCTCCGTGAAGCTCGGGCTCGGTCATAGCGGGTAGAACTTAGCTGTGTTCTATGCCTTCGCCACGTCGGCCAGCACCTCTCTCCAGCTGCCAACGAATTTGTCGACGCCTTCGTTCTCCAGGGTCTGAACGACGTCCTCGTAAACGATGCCGATGTCTTCGAGGATCTCGAGAGCGCGTTGCGCCTCTTCGATGTCGATTTCGTTGAACTGCCTCGGGCTGGGGTCGCCATGGTCCTGGTAGGCGGCGATGGTGCTCAGGGGCATCGTGTTGACGGTGTTGGGCGCCACCAGGTTTGTGACGTAGAGCAGATCGTCATAGTTGGGGTTCTTGGTCGACGTGGATGCCCACAGCGGCTTCTGAGGGTGGGCGCCCTTCGCGGCGAGCATGCCAAATCGGGATGATCCGAACTCGTTGATGAATTCCCCATACGCCACTCGTGCGTTGGCTACTGCCGTGACACCCATCAGAGACTCGGCCTCGGGTGAGTCGGTTCCCTCGAGCCGTCGATCCACCTCACTGTCGAAACGAGATACGAAGAATGACGCCACCGAAGCCACGGTGGAAAGACTCCCCCCAGCCTCGTGGAAATGTTCGAGCCCGTCCATGTAGGCCCGTATGACCTCCCGGTAGCGCTGGATGGAAAAGATCAGTGTCACGTTGACTGAGATCCCTTCCGCAATGAGTCTTCGAATTGCGGGTATTCCCTCAGGGGTTGCTGGGACTTTGACCAGGAGATTGGGACGGTTGATCTGTTTGACCCAGTCGCGGGCCTCCAAGACTGTGGCGTCGGTATCGGACGCCAGGGTCGGTGAGACCTCCACCGAGACGAATCCGTCCCTTCCGTCTGTCGCCCGAAAGGTCGACGCGAGCTCGTCGCATGCGCGGGTGATATCCGATGCCATCAGGCTCTTGACAATCTCCTCTGTGGGGGTGCCTGCGGATTTCAGGTCGTGGAGTGGTTCGTCGTAGTCGTCGGAACCGACGATGGCTCCGGCGAAGATCGTTGGGTTGGAGGTGACTCCGCTGACCGCATCGTTTTCGATCAGTCGGGTGAGCTCTCCCCTGTCGAGCATTGCTTTTGAGATCTGATCAGACCAGACACTGACCCCGGCGTGAGCGAGACCGTGGAGATTGGACTTCGGCATGCGTGAAAGGGTAGGCACCGGCGGGCATCGCTGTGTCACACTTCGGGTCAGTCCGGTGTCTCTATGTATGTACGACACGGGGAGACCTCGATTGCCGAACAGATCCGAACTTGAGGAAGCGGAGAGGGAGCTCATCACAGAGCTCTACCCGGCCTTACGTCGTTTCTCGGGCGACGTCTCGCGAGTAGGTGAACTGTTCGCTGAGCCCTTCCTGTTCGGCGAGGAACAGTCTCCCAGCAGCAGTTACGTGATGAAGTCAGCTAACAGGCGTCTATCGGTGGGCGGCTTGTCGGGGAGTGCAATACACCCCGAATCGCAGGGATCTCTTTCTCATGTGGAACCTACGAAAACGCCCTGACGACTTCACTGGGTCTGGAAGACGACGCGCCATTCTCAGTGACGGTCAAAGACGGTCGGATCACTTCCTTGGCGTACCCGGACAACCAGTGGCTAACTAACAGCACGGGGATCTACCTCTCCACCATCGGGCAACTCGATCAATTCGAGTCTTGTTATGTGGTCCTCGACGGCGACTGTGGGCGAATTCAGATGGATCACATCGACGATATGACGACCTGGTTCCAGACCCAGACCATCGTCGATTCGATCGAAGGCTTCGTCACCGCCTGGTCGGCCGGGTCATGCAAGGACGCGGTGATCAGGGATTTCGAAGGCTGGAATCTGGCAGAGGAGAACTGCCCGCTCGAGCTTCATTCGCTTCAGATGGGGCTCGGCGCTCAGGTGGAGCTAGGTGACTGTTCGACGGCGAGCTATGACGAAGCCGTATGTGAGTTGCGCTACACAGATGCGATGACCGAGGCGGCGGGGTTGGATCCCATTGTCAACATGAAGGTGTTCACGGGATGGAGTGTTGGTGAAGGACCGGTGGTGGTCAATGGGTTGATTCGCGCCGTCACGCTCATGGGAGACGACCTTCACTCAAGTGTGGCTACCTGGGCGCGCAGCGCGGGCGTGGAAGCCGAATATGACGCGGTTTGCCCCGGTGACGAGCCATGTGCCGAATTCATCCTGACCAGCCTCGACGGTTGGGCCGCGTGGTACAAGACAAACAACTAAACGTCTGCTGAGGGGGAGTGGGTGACGGGTCGGGATAACCC
>JBAVIK010000428.1:0-1617 GCA_049686815.1 Acidimicrobiia bacterium
GGATACATCTACTGACGATCCACTAGGCATTGATGCCGGCGTTGATACGTTCGATCAGCCTCGCAGCCACCTCTTCCTTGGACATCAGTGGCCAGTCCTCCGTATGACCGTCGGCGTCGATGATCACAACTCGATTTGTCTCGGTCCCAAACCCCGACCCCGGTTCGGTCACATCGTTGTACACGAGCAGATCGACCTTCTTTTGCGACGCCTTCTCAACGGCGCGCTCGACACCTCCCGTTTCTGCGGCAAAGCCGACGACGAACGGTCTTGGCTCGCGGGCGACAACCGATGCCAGGATGTCCGGAGTTGGCTCGAGCTCGATATTTGCCAAGCCATCCGCACGCGAGATCTTTCCCGAGCTCGTGGTGCTGGGTCTGAAATCAGCTACCGCCGCAGCCATTATCGCAACGTCGGCCTCGACCAAAGAGACAGCGTCTGCCATCTCCTGTGCCGTTTCAACGCGAACCACATCGATGCCTGCGCCCGTTGCAAGCGGTGAGGTGGTCACCAGTGTGACCCGCATGCCACGACCCGCAGCTTGATTCGCTATGGCGTGCCCCATCTTGCCTGATGACCTGTTCCCCAGATATCTGACAGGGTCGATCGGTTCTCTGGTTCCTCCTGCGGTGACCAGAACTGTCAGTGCATCGCCTTTTGGCGACAACACACCTTCCACCGCTTCGAGGATCTCCTCGGGCTCAGCGACCCGACCGATGCCGACGTCGCCACCGGCGAGGGGCCCTTCGAATGGCCCAACAATTCGGATGCCGTCGCCTGTCAGAGTCTCGATGTTCCTTTGGGTCGCAGAGTTCTCCCACATTTCGGTGTGCATCGCTGGCGCGACGACGATCGGGCATTGTGACGCGAGGAGAGTGGCAGACACGAGGTCCGAGCTGATCCCGGTTGCGATCTTGGCGATCGTGGCTGCTGTGGCCGGGGCAACCACCACAACGTGTGCCCATCGGGCGAGTTCGGTGTGGGGCGACACCGATCGCTTGTCCGCAAAGAGCGATGTGTAGGGATGGCTTCCAGTGATCGCGGCGAAGGTCTGGGCGCCGATGAATTCTCGAGCTGAGTCGCTGAGGATGACTCGTACTTCAGCTTTGGCCTCGATGAGACGTCTGGCGAGGTAGGCGGATTTGTATGCGGCGACTCCCCCGGTGACGGCGAGCAGGACCCGCCGGCCCTCGAGCACCTACTCCTCGACGGTTTCTACCGCGACCTTGCCCTCAGCAATCTCTTCCATCGCAATGGTGAGGGGCTTGCGGGACAGCGAATGGACCTGGGGTGGGACAAACTCGCCGTAACCGACGCCAAGCTGATGGAAATAGCTGTTGATTTGTCGGGCGCGGCGGGCCGAGACGACGACGGTCGCGAACCTGTTGCCGATCTGATCAATGACGTCTTCGAGCTTCATGAGTCCTTCAGAGGGGTGGGAAAGGTGAATGGTACCTCATCGCGGGCCAATTATCAGATTCGCGATCTCGCCAGTGGCACGTTCGACGTCGTCGTTGGTGACGATGTGGTCGAACAGCTCGGTCGCTTCTTCCAGCTGGGATCGGGCGATGTTCAGACGGCCAGAGATATCGTCTTCAGTGGTGTCCCCCCTACCCC
>JBAVIK010000429.1:0-5139 GCA_049686815.1 Acidimicrobiia bacterium
GGGATCCACATTGGTCGCAGGGGCACAAGCGACCAAGATGAGCAATCCCGAGACTGCGAGTCTGGAGAGCGTCATATATCGAAGAGTAGATACCGGCGCTAGTTTTGGCCCCTCGACCACCTGAGGAATGCCCAATGCCCGAAGCAGTAATCGTTGCCACAGCTAGAACACCAATAGGTCGAGCCTATAAGGGCTCGCTAGTCGACACTCGCGCGGATGATCTCGCTGGATTTGCGATCAATGCGGCCATGGAGAAAGTGCCCGAAGTGGGTCGGGATTCCGTAGTGGACGTCATGGTCGGATGCGGGCTCACCCATCACGAACAGGGTTACAACATGGCCCGTCCCGCTGCTCTCCTCGGTGGGATGCCCGATTCCGTGCCCGCGACCACCGTCAACCGATTCTGTGCATCGTCCCTACAGACCATCCGGATGGCATTCCATGCAGTTCGACAGGGTGAAGGCGACACGTTCGTCGCTGCCGGAAGTGAGTCTGTTTCGAGGACCTACGGGAAGGCATTCGATAGCGACGACTTGAATCCCCGATTCACCGACGTCTCACGCGACGACTTCATCAACAACGTCTACATCCCGATGGGAAACACTGCAGAGAATGTTGCTAAGAAGTATGGGATCACTCGCGAGCGACAGGATGAGTTCGGAAAGCGGTCCCAGGATTTGGCCGTCGAGTCGCAAAAGAACGGATTCTTCGAGTTTGAGATCACACCGATCGAGGTGCCTGATGGGCGAACCATCAGAGACGACGATGGTCCTCGTCCCAACACCACGCTAGAGAAACTCGCGACCCTTCCCACCGTGTTCGATCCTGACGGCACCGTTACAGCCGGCAACTCCTGCCCCCTCAACGATGGGGCAGCAGCCGTCGTCGTCATGTCCGAAACTCGAGCATCGGAACTGGGTTTGAAGCCTCTCGCTCGAATTGTCGCTTCCTCCGTGGCAGGTTTGGAGCCCGAGTACATGGGGATGGGCCCGGTGTTCGCGGTTCGCAAGGTGCTGGAGCAGTCGGGCATGACCCTCTCCGACATTGATGTCATCGAACTCAACGAGGCGTTCGCTGCCCAGGTGCTGGCGTGTGTTGATGAGTTGGGCATCGATATCGACAAACTCAATCCCCACGGTGGAGCTATCGCACTTGGGCACCCCTTTGGCATGACAGGGGCCAGAATCATGGGAACGCTCCTGAACGATCTTCGCACCCTCGACGTCACATATGGTCTCGAGACGATGTGTGTTGGGGGCGGTCAGGGCATGGCGATGGTTGTCGAGCGTCTCAACTAGCGGCCCGGCGGCCGGGCAATCAGTGGTGAGGCGACAGCGAGGCTTTCGTTTTCCTCTGACACCCCAGAAGAGTCGACTCTGACCACCGGCGAGGCCGTTTTGGCGTGCCATACTCCGCAGCACCCGAGATGAGAGGGCGAGATGTTTGAATTCGTATGCGATCATTTGATCCCGGGTTGCGCACACAAGGACAGCGACCAATCCGAGGCCGAGCTCCTCGAACGAGCCGGGGTGCATTTCCAGGAGCACCACAGCACCCATCATTTCAACGAGCCACTTGATGAAGTGTTGAAGAAGACCGGAATAACATTCATCAAACCGGTCTGATCAGCCAACAGCGCCGAATCGAGTTGATCGACTTCGGCCCGGTGCCCCGGATCGGCTCCCTGATCCAGCGTCGAGAGGTCTGATGAAGATCAACGTTGTCACCATGTTTCCGAGCTATTTCGCCGGGCCCCTTGGAGTCTCGATCGTGGCGAAAGCAATCGAAGCCGGCTCGGCCGAGGTTGAATTGTGCGATCTCCGTGCCCACGGGCTGGGCAAGCACCGTCAACTCGACGATGCACCTTTTGGAGGTGGACCCGGAATGGTGATGATGGTCGAGCCGCTGGCTCGGGCTCTCGAGCAATACAAGAGGACCCATCGTGTGCTGTTCACTCCATCCGGTCGGCCCATGACTCAGGAAACACTCGACACCTGGGCAACCCTCGGGGAGATCACCTTTGTGTGCGGCAGATATGAAGGGGTTGATCAGCGGGTCATCGACGAGATGATCGACGAGGAGATCAGCCTTGGTGACTATGTGCTGGGTGGGGGAGAAGTTGCGGCCGCTGCGGCGATCGAGGGCATCGCCAGATTGTTGCCGGGTGTCGTGGGGAACCCCGAGTCAACCGCCAAGGAGTCATTTCGGGACGGTCTCCTCGAGGAGCCGGTTTATACGAGACCTGCAGAGTTCGAAGGTATGCGGGTTCCCGATGTCCTTCTCAGTGGCGACCACGGTCGCATCGAAGCGTGGCGTCAGGCCCAGCGAGAGCAAAGGACCGCGGATCGCAGACCCGACCTTCTCGAATCACTCGATTCCGGGAATGGCAATGGATCTGAATCTTGATAGAATTCTCCCGCCGGGCACCCCTTTACTTCCCCCGGATGTTTCTAGGAGCCTTCCATGAACGATCTTCAAGCGGTAGAAAGCGCGCACGTTCGCGATGACATTCCCCCATTCCGGGCAGGCGACACTGTCAAAGTGCATGTCCGTGTCGTCGAAGCTGGACGGGAACGCGTCCAGGTTTTCGAGGGTGTGGTCATCGCTCGGAACGGTGCCGGGCCGCGCGCCTCGTTCACCGTCCGCAAACTAAGCTTCGGGGTGGGTGTCGAACGCGTATTCCCGGTCAACGCCCCGATCATCCAGAAGATCGAAGTGACACGTCGTGGTGATGTGAGACGTTCCAAGCTGTACTACCTTCGTGACCGAGTCGGGAAGTCGGCTCGAATCAAGGAGTTGCGCGACTGAGTTCGCCCCCTCCGCCTGATAGCGAGCTAATCGCAGACGGCCAGGAACAGCCTGAGCGGAGACGCCGCCGCTCATTTTGGGCAGAGCTGCCCGGTCTATTGCTCACCGCGCTGGTAATAGCGGTTGTGATCAAGACCTTTCTCGTCCAGCCCTTCTGGATTCCCTCGGAGTCGATGCTTCCAACCATTCAGGTGAATGATCGGGTGATGGTCAACAAGCTGGCATTCCAATGGGGTGAGCCTCAAAGGGGCGACATCGTGGTGTTCACCGATCCGGCAGAAATCGAAATAGACGAATCGGTACCTGAGGCGGTCATTCGCTCGGTGCTCGAAGCTGTCGGTATTCGGACCCGGGGTCGTGATGATTTGATCAAGAGGGTGATTGGTCTGCCTGGCGAGACCATCCTCATCGTCGATAATCAGGTGTTGGTCGACGGGAGCCCGATAGCCGAGCCCTATCTCGATCCGGGCATCGTAATGAGTGACGACGGTCCTTTTGTCGTAGGCGTCGACGAGGTTTTCATGATGGGGGACAACCGGCAGTTCAGCTTTGACAGCCGTCGCTTCGGGGCCATCCCCTACGAAGACATCTTGGGTCGCGCCTTCATAACGATCTGGCCTCTCTCAAATTTCGGAGGTCTCTAGAAAATCTTCTCCGATTCGCCTAAGTGTTAAATCCCGTCACGGCATATCATCGCCTGGGACTACTTGTTTGAGGAGAAGATGGAAGAGGATCTCGAGCGTTACGAATCCGAAGTAGAGCTCAAGCTCTACAAGGAGTACCACGACGTCCTTCCGATGTTTGCCTACGTCGTCGAGACCGAACGGCGCTTCTACCTCGCCAACGATGTCAACATCGAGGTACGCGAGGTGAATGGCTCGGTCTTCTTCGAGGTGGAGATGAAAGACGCATGGGTGTGGGACATGTTCCGCCCTGCCCGCTTTCTCGAACACGTCCAGGTGCTGACCTTTCGAGACGTCAATGTAGAAGAGCTCGAGAAGTCTGAGTTGAAACTCTGAGCGATCGGCGTAGGGTGCTTGGGGAGCTCGGGGAAAGTCTTGCCGTCCGTTTTCTGAGTCGTCACGGTCTCGATGTCTTTGCCACAAACGTCGCCGTCGGTCGTGGCGAGGTGGACGTCGTCGCCAACGATGGCTTGAGGAGAGTTGTTGTAGAGGTCCGGACCACGACCGGGCGCGGTGATCCGATCGACGCCGTCGACCTTTCCAAACGAAGGAAGGTCGAGGGTCTGGGTTGGCTTTTGGGCGCTGATCGTGTTGATTTCCTTGGCGTGGGAGTTTCGAAGAACGGTGTGGACGTGCATTGGGTGCCGGGGTCGGTTTGAGATCGCCACGAGTCATGACCTATTGTTCTAGAACATGAATCAGAGCGACGTCGCTATATCGGTAACCGGTCTGACCAAGACCTACAAGAAGACCGAAGCGCTGCGCGGCCTGAGTTTCGAAATCCCGGTCGGTCGGATCACAGGGTTCCTCGGTCCCAATGGCGCCGGGAAGACAACCACGTTTCGATCTCTGTTGGGTCTGACCCGGCCCGACGCAGGCGAGATCGAAGTGCTCGGTATGAAAGTCCCCTCGGAATTGCCCCGTTTGACCAAGCGTGTCGGGTGCATCATCGAGGAGCCTGGCCTGATCAAAGCCCACACCGGGCGGGTGAACATGCGTATCGCCGCCGACACCCTCGGGTTCGGGCATGAACGCATCTCAGAGATGTTGGAATTCGTGGGGCTCATCGGAGACCAGACGCGTAGAGCGGACGAGTACTCGAAGGGAATGAGGCAGCGTCTCGCCCTTGCCGCCGCGATGTTGGGCGATCCCGAGTTGCTCTTACTCGATGAGCCTCTCGATGGTCTCGACCCCGCTGGCCAACATGCCTTCCGGGCCCGTCTGAGAGACTTGGCCGACAGCGGCAAGACCGTTGTGGTGTCGAGTCATGATCTCGCAGATATCGAAGCCCTCGCTGACTATGTGGTGGTGATCGACAAGGGCCAACTGGTTTCACAGGGCCCCCTCGAGGATCTATAGGGCGAGGGAGCAACACGAGTGGTCGTCGACGAAGGTCAGCGGTCGATGGACGCGCTCAACGCTGCGGGGTTTTCCTCTCGTTTTGTCGACGATGCGATTGTGGTCGACAGCGTTGACGGGTCTGCGATCGTCAGGACGCTCTCGGATCAGGGGATCTACCCGAGTGAGGTGAGTTCTGCCCGGAATACTTTGGAGTCGGTCTTCTTGGGTATCACCGGTGGGGGGGACATGTGAGTCTCCTCCACGCCGAATACCTCAAGGTGACGAAACGGAAGCTCTATCCGTTGAT
>JBAVIK010000430.1:0-14458 GCA_049686815.1 Acidimicrobiia bacterium
GATACTCACCGTCCCAGCCAAGGACGAGATCGACGAGACCGTGGTTCTCGGCGTTAATGACGACGCGCTCGACGCAGACGACCTCATCATCTCAAATGCGTCATGCACCACCAACTGCCTCGCGCCCCTAGCCAAGGTTCTCGATGACGCGTTCGGAATCAGGAAAGGCGTGATGACCACAGTGCATGCCTATACCAATGATCAGCGTCTGGCCGACGTGCCACACGCCGACCTCAGACGGAGCCGGGCTGCCACCGAGAATATCATTCCCACCACAACCGGCGCCGCGAAAGCCGTGGGCAAGGTGCTGCCCAATCTCGAAGGCAAGCTGGATGGGATGGCAATGCGGGTGCCCGTTCCGGATGGGTCCACGGTCGACCTCGTGGTCGAACTCACACGAGACGTGACAGTCGAAGAAGTCAACGCCGCGGTCAAGGCTGCTGCTCAGGGGCCAATGAAGAACATCCTGGAATACACCGAAGATCCGATCGTGTCGACAGACATCATCGGCAACCCGCATTCGTCGGTGTTCGACGCCGCGGCAACCCACGTTCTGGGTGGGAATCTGGTGAAAGTGATGTCGTGGTACGACAACGAATGGGGCTACTCGAACCGCGTCGTCGACCTCATTGAACGTCTTGGGGAGATTCTCGAGCCGACCACGGCCTGATCACCCAAGCAGCCGAGAAGGTGACGAACGCGGCTACCGCGACAGGCAGTGCGCGTGAACCGGTGGCATCCGCAACCAACCCCGCCAACGCCGGACCTATCGACCCCACAACCAAGAAGACCATGCCTATGACGCCCATCGCGGTGCCGAGACTTCTCTGCCCGAAGACTTCGTTTGAGTGCATTCCGACCAGAGGCGATGTCGCTCCGATTCCGAATCCGGCCAGGATGGCGTATACCGCAGCAAGCCACGGGTTCCCGGCGACCGCCAGCACCAGGGTGCCGAGCGCCGTGGACGAATAGGCGATGCGGAGGGAACCGACCACGCCGAATCGAGTCACGATTGGCATCAAGGGCAACCTCCCGAAGAGTTGGGAGAAGCCGCGGGCTCCCGCCCAGAACGACGCAACCGCCAACGGCAGGCCGGCAGCGGTCATCGCTGGGACTTGATAAACGAGGATTGTCGCGACACCGATGCCAGCCAGACCCTGGGCAACGAGGAAACGCCGAGCAGGTGACTGGCTCAGAGCTTGTTTCAGATCGCCAAGGACGTTGCGGGTCCGTGGCATTGATGGGGTACGCGTGTTGATGACAACCGCACCGATCAGCAACACAACCACAGCCGATGTCGTCAACGTTCGCAGGGTTACACGCCATCCGAGCGGTCCAACCATCAGCGCGGCGATAGGCATGTAGATCGCGCTGGCAAAAGCCCCCCAGATGGTCAGGACAGCGATCGCCCGATCCGAACGACCGGGACTGATCCTGACGGCAGTGGTCTGGGTCACGTGATAGAACGCCAGTGCGCCAATCGTCCCGCCCCCGATGGCTCCGGCCAATGTGAATATTGCCAGGCTGGTCGCAGAAGCCGCGATCTGGAACGTCACCAAAGCCACGATTGCACCGAGCAGAAATACCAGACGGCTGCCGAATCGGTCGAGGAGCCATCCCCCTCCGATCGAGCCGAGACCACCCAGGAGCACCGAGATCGAAAACGCCGAGGCAAGACCGGCCTCGCTCCAGCCCGTGTCACGGAGGATCGGGTCGAACAAGACCCCGAACGCATAGAACCAACAGCCGTATGCAGCGATGGTGATCGCGCCGAGGATCCCGATCTTGACCCTCGGGATATGGGTCGCCGCAACCGCCATCTCCCCAGATTATGACCTTGCCGAGAACACCCGAGTCATCGGGCTGAGAGTCATCGGGCAGTCTCTAACGAAGAAGCCGCCAGAGCTGCTCGGGATTCACCGGAATCTGGATGTCGGCACCGCCGAGAGCATCGCTAACGGCGTTGAGCACCGCAGGGGTGGACCCGATGGCACCAGCCTCACCTATTCCCTTCGCTCCGAGCACATTGGTGGGCGTCGTAGTCACCGTTGCGTCGAGACCGAACGACGGTAGAGACACGGCAGAAGGCAATAGGTAATCCATGAACGAGGATGTGACCAGGTTGCCGTCGCCGTCGTATACGACCTTCTCCCACATCGCCTGTCCGATCCCCTGAGCCAAACCGCCATGGCGCTGCCCATCGGCGAGCATCGGGTTGATGATGTTCCCGGCGTCGTCGACAGCCCACATCCGGTCGAGTCGCGGGGACCCTGACTCGGGATCGATCTCGACGACAGCAAGATGCATTCCGAACGGGAAGTTGTACCCGCCTGACTTGACGTGCACCTCTTCGTCGAGGCCGGGGGTCACTCCCTCGGGGACATTCCCGTTGAGAGCAGCCGTGGCGACCTCGGCCATGGTCACCGAAACGTCGGTGCCGACGACTCGGGCCAGCCCCTGAGTGAGCTCGATGTCGGCTTCGGAAGCCTCGAGCAAGTGTCCGGCCACCTTCTTGACCTTCTCACTGACCTTGACGGCGACGGCATGGCTCGCAGTACCACCCTGAGCCACTGAGCGACTGCCCGAAGTACCCCAACCGTAAGGACTCGTCGAGGTGTCGCCATTCTCGACTTTGACCAGGGCGATGTCGACGCCGAGCACTTCGGCAACGAGCTGGGCGAAGGTCGTCCGATGACCCTGACCCTGGTCGAGTGTCTCAACGTAGACAGTGACCGACCCGTCCCCGTGGATCTGAATGCGTGCTGCTCCCCAATCCTCGAAACCGCAGATTTCGACGTAGGCGGCCACCCCGATACCCATGACGCGACCTTCGGCGCGGGCGTGTCTCTGCTCGTCTCGCAGACCCTCGTAGTCGGCCACTTCGAGCAGTTTGTCCAGCGCTTTCTGGTATTCACCCGTGTCGTACTTGTATCCCCCGGCTGCCACGCCACCAGACGAGTGGTACGGAAAGTCACCTGGGTCGATGAAATTTCGGCGTCTGACCTCCACCGAATCCACCCCGGTGGCCTTGGCCACCGCCTCGATGACTCTTTCGATGGTGAGTGTCGCTTCGGGACGCCCCGCCCCCCGGTAGATCCCACGAGGAGCTCGGTTGGTCCAAACCCCCCGCATCCGCCACCCATAGATCGGGATGGCGTAGTTCCCTGTTCCCATTCGGGGCGTGATTTCCATGAAACCCAGGTACCGATGGCGGCATCCGAGATCGATCAGGCTGTCGACCCAGAGAGCCTCGATGATCCCGTCATCGCTGGCAACCACCTCATAGTGGTGAATCTGAGCCCGCCCATGTCCGATGGTCAACATGTGCTCCCGACGGCTCTCGATCCATTTCACCGGCCGCCCCGTCCGGCGGGCTGCGATGATTGTCAGGTACTCCTCTTCCGCGGGATCGAACTTGGCCCCGAAGGCGCCCCCGACAAACGGGGTCACCACCCGAACTCCTGTCTGGGGCAAACCAAAGTCTGAGGCAAACTGTTCTTGCATCAGCGCCGGAGCTTGGTTTGCGTAGGTGACCGTGAGACCGTCTTCCTTCCACTCGGCCAGGATCGATCGGTTCTCCATCGGTGCGGGTGATACCCGTGGATGTTCGACGCGGCCTTTCAACCTGATCGTGCCCGAAGCCGATTCGAATGCCGCGCGATCACCTTTGCTGCGGTCGTAGGCGATGTTGGTGTCGGATGCCAAACCTTCGTGAATCGGTGGTGCATCAATAGCTTCTTCGGGGTCTCCGACCGGATCGAGTGGGTCGTAGTCGACGAAGACCATGTCGGCGGCATCCTTGGCCTGTTGGGGTGTCTCGGCGACCACGGCTGCCACAGGATCACCAGGCATTAGCGCCTTGCCTTGCACCAATGGATAGCGGCGGGGAATATTGCGCTCAGGGTTCGGTGTCGGGGACATAGTTACGTCGGATACGTCGTCGGGCAGGATCACTGTCCAAACACCGGGCATCTCCTCTGCCGCTTCGGTTTCGATGCCGGTCACGACAGCGTGAGCGAATGGAGAGCGAACCACGGCCAGGTAGAGAGTTCCGACGGGGGTGATGTCATCGACATAGCGAGCAGTGCCGGTGATGAGAGCCGGGTCTTCTCGTCGCTGGACTGGAGCGCCGAGAAAGGATGGGATGGCTGGCTGGATGGTCACGGCCGCAGGTTAACGGCGCGAAGAAGTTGCGGCTGACCGTCAAGGGTCAGCCGTCAGAAGCGTGGATCGTCAGTCGAGTAGCGAGAGGACTGTGGACCTGAAGTCGTTTGGTTGGAACGGCTTGGTCACGAAGGCGTCGGCGCCTCCTTCGTTGGCACGGCGGCGCGATTCCTCTTCGGCATGCGCCGTCAGCACAACAACCGGTATGTCCTTCGTGGTGTCATCCTTCCGGATGCGATCGAGGACCTCCCAGCCATCCATCCCGGGCAACCCGATGTCGAGGACGACGAGGTCCGGCGACTCGGTGCCGACTGCCTGGAGACCCGACTTCCCGTCATCACGGGTAACGATCTCAAGATCAGCGGCGCGGAGACACACCTCGATGAGCCGTCTTATGACGGCGGAATCCTCCACTACCAGAATGCGTGAGCCCATTTGATCACCTCTATATCACAGCCCTCTTTCGAGGACGTCAGGGCTTCATCGGCACTCGGCGGCCTCTGGTTTAGGCATTCTGCAACGTCGTTTGGTCCGAACGGGCGCTTCTTCCCGCAGGAAGAGTGAGGTTTTCGATGAATTCCTCGAGTTGGCGGAGCGTGCGTACCTCGTGCACGGACGTGCAGTGCTTCGCATAGTGAGACATTGCGGAATCGCCGGTGTCCCAATACGGGTGCGGCTCGGGATTGAGCCACAAGACCGCCCTTGCCGCCTTGGCAATGTCGTCAAGAACGGCGTCGCGGGGTGGCCGGTAATTGTTGCGGGCGTCACCGGTGATGATGACCGTCGTTCTCGGGGTCAGCTGACTTCCGTACCGAGAGTGGAAGGTCTCAAGGGAGTTTCCATAGTCCGAATGACCGTCGAGCCACACGACCTCGGCCTCGGTCGTGATACGGGCCACAGCGGACCCAAAGTCGATACCGGGACCGAAGAAGTCGGTGACCTCGTCGACGGTGTCCACGAACGCGAAGGTTCGCAGCTTGGAGAATTGCGTAGACATGGCATGAGTGAATTGCAGGGTGAATCTGGAGAAGGTCGCCATCGAGCCTGAAATGTCGCAGAGCAGCCAGACTTCGGGACGATGGGGGCGAGGATGCTTGAACTGTGGGTCGGCAGGTACGCCACCTGTCGCCAACGACTTGCGAACGGTACGTCGGAAGTCGAGCCTGCCCGCCCGCTTCTTTCGTCTTCTGGCGAGTCGGGCGGCGAGTTTGCGGGTCAGTGGGCCGATCGCAGCCTCCATTTCTGCGAGGTCGTTGCTGGTCGCATGCATGAGATCGACGTCCTCCACCAACGGTCTACGCAAGGTTCTGGCCACCGCATCCCTGCCCCTGTCGGCGACCAATCTCCTTCTGATCTCCTGTTCGATCTCTTCCCTCAACGCCTCCAATCGTGCTTCCACGTCTTCCTCCATGAGACGACGCTCGAACTCGGTCAACTCTTCATCACCGGCTAGCGCCTCCATCAGCTGCGTCTGTAGCTCGGCCAAACCGAGACGACGGAGAGTGCGATAGAGGTAGTAGGTGCCACCAACCGGACGACCGGGCTCCATCCCAGCGAGTCGATCCACAGCTTCTTGGGCGCCACGCCTCAGGGCCTGCTCATCGAGACCCGCCAGGGCTTCGAGCAAGGCCTCGAGCAGCGAGTCCAGATCGAACTCGGATTGCTCGGGTCCCTCCCCGTCTGTCGGAACCGGACCTGGAGAGTCCAGCGATCCGTTGTCCTCGTCCTCGATCACTGACGGCATGGGAATAGTCGAGAAGTAGACGTCGAAGGCGGTGTCAAAGGCACGCTCGTGGCGGAGGTTCTTCACCAGCGTGGCTCGGAGCGTCTCCTGTAGAGCGGTGCGCTCTCCGATATCAACTGTCTCGACGGCTTGCATCGCGTCGATCGCTTCAACCATGGAGACAGGAACTCCCGCCTCCCGGAGCTCGTCGATGAACCCGGTGATCACGTTGAGCATCAGGACGATGGGCTCGAGGTGAGTTCCTTGGCGGCCTTCTCGATGTCAGCTTGATACTTGAGCAATACGTGAAGTGTGTCACCCAAAACAGATTCGTCGACATCGTCGACGGAGAGAGCGAGCAACGTGCGAGCCCAATCGATCGTCTCCGAGACCGACGGAGACTTCTTCAGATCGAGACTTCGGATGGATCGCGCCACTCTTGCGACCTGGTTGGCCAGGTGGGCCGAGAGACCTGGAACGCGGGCGTTGAGGATTTCCGTCTCCCGATCCGGATCGGGGTAGTCGATATGCAGAAAGAGGCACCGACGTTTCAGCGCTTCGCTCAACTCTCTCGTGTTGTTGGAGGTGAGAAAGACCATCGGCTGGGTATTGGCAGTCATCGTGCCCAGTTCGGGTATGGACACCTGGAAGTCCGAAAGAATCTCGAGCAGCAACGCCTCGGTCTCCACTTCGACCCTGTCGACCTCATCGATCAGCAATACGACCGGCTCGGTGGACCTTATGGCTTCGAGCAACGGTCTGGTCAGTAGGAAGTCTTCTGAGAAGATGTCGTGGCTGATCGTGTCCCAGTCGTGGTCCACATCGGACTGGATTCGAAGCAGCTGCTTCTTGTAGTTCCACTCGTAGAGCGCCTTCGCCTCATCGAGGCCCTCGTAACACTGCAATCGGATCAGATCCCGACCTGACACTGCTGACATCGCTTTGGCAAGCTCTGTCTTCCCGACTCCTGCTGGACCCTCGATGAGAACTGGCTTGCCGAGACGGTCGGCCAGAAAGACGACCTGAGCGATCCGTTCATTGGGGAGATAGTCGACGTCCCGAAGCGCTTGGGCGAAGGCTGCCGGGTTTTCGAATTCCATCTCGCTCCTCAGGTTTGCCGGGTCATTGTACGGGCGATGAGCATGACGGCCAGATTGGGCTGGAACTCCAACACCCGATTTCGCCCCGTCATAGTTAGCCTGGAGGGTCTGTGCCGAAAAGAATCAGGCGAGAATGCGAATAATCATCGTGGGTGCCGGGGCCGTTGGTTCCTACTTGGCAGAGAGGCTCTCCTCCGAAGGTCAAGACGTCGTCGTTATTGAGGACGACGAGCACCGGGCGGCTCAACTCCAGGAGACCATCGACGCACTGGTTGTGCACGGGAACGGTGCGTCGGCGCACAGTCTCGAAGAAGCCGGTGCTGCCAAGGCCGACCTCGTAATCGCCGTTTCGGATTCGGACGGGGCCAACGTCTTGGCGTGTTTCACCGCCACCGAGTTGGGTGCGAAGACGACCATCGCCCGCATCGAAGACTCCGAAATCCGTGAGGGAGCGGATCGGCTTGGTGTCGATGTAGTCATCGATCCCTCGGCCACCGCTGCCGAGGAGTTGGTCGACATCGTGGGTCTGGGTGGCGCTTCGGAGCTGATTCAGTTTGCTGACGGCAAATTGGTGATGGTTGGAGGACTGGTGGCGCCAAGTGCGCCCATAACCAATGGGCCCCTGCGAGAGCTCCGGATACGACAGGCTGAGTGGGGTTGGGTCGTGGCGGCACTCGTGCGTGACGGCCGGACCATCGTGGCGCATGGTGACACGGTGGTTCGCCCCGGAGACCACGCACTCCTGATGACCACCGATGATCATGTCGACGAGGTGACTCGGATGCTGGGAGTTCGCAGAAGGAACCTCGAACGAGCGATCATCATGGGAGGCACACGGCTCGCCGAGCTGACCGCCGACCGCATGGCAGAAGCCGGCTTATCGGTGGTGATCGTTGACGAAGACCTGGATCGCTGCAGCGTGCTTGCAGCTCATCACCCAAAAGCCCTCGTCATCTGTGGTGATCCGACTGACCCTGATGTGCTCGGCGACATAGACCTCGGTCCAAAGGACGTGGCGATTGGCCTGACCGGCTGGGATGAGGTCAATCTCCTCGGGTGCCTCGTTGCAAAGGCAACTGGAGCCGGTATGGCCATTTCTCGCTTCAACCGAATCTCCTACGTTGGTCTGCTCCCGGGGCTGGGCATCGACGCAGCGGTCTCGTCGAGGTTGATGGCCGCCTCCGCGATACTTCGCTTCGTTCGTCAGGGACAGGTGGAGCAGGTTGCAACCTTCTCGGACACCGACGCGGAGGCGATCGAGGTCGAAGTCAAGGCGAAGTCCGAGGCGTGTAACAAGACTTTGTTCGATCTCAACCTGCCTGTCGGGGTGATAATCGGCGGAATCTCGCGAAACGGCACGACTTTCGTTCCCGACGGCTCCACGGTGATCCGCCCCGGCGATCACGTGATCTTTTTCGCGTTGCCGCGGGACATCGAGGAATCGACGGCACTCTTCACAATATGACCGAACCGTCCCAACGCGAGGGAAGCCGCCCGACCTTCGCCCTCCTCACCACGGTGGCCTACGTCCTCGGATCCGTTCTGTTGTTCCTGGCGATCGCCATGGTCCTGTCGGGTCTGGTCGCTGTTTTGTACTCGGAGTTCGAGACCGCGGCATGGATCGGGCTGTCGGCAGCAATCACTGCCGCTTTCGGCTACGTCTCGCGGCGGATGGTTAGTCGCCCCGAGTCGATAACGGTGAAACAGGGTTTTGCCACTGTGGGGCTGGCCTGGTTCGTATTTTCGATATTCGGAGCCCTTCCCTATCTGCTCAGCGGGGCGATCCCCGGGGTCGCCGACGCGATCTTTGAGACGGCGTCTGGATTCACCACAACAGGAGCTTCGATTCTCCCCGACCCCTCGGTTCTCGCCAACGGAATCTCGTTCTGGCGTGGAATGACCCAATGGCTCGGCGGAATGGGGGTCATCGTGCTCGGCGTGGCGATCCTCCCTCTTCTCGGCACTGGTGGCATGCAGCTCGCCAGGGCCGAGGCGCCCGGACCAACTCCTGACCGGCTGACTCCCCGATTCCAGGAGACTGCAAAACGCCTGTGGTTGGTCTACGTGGTGATCACGTTGATCGAGATCGCCTTGCTCTGGGCAGGCGACATGAGTGGCTTTCAGGCGGTGATCCACTCAATGACGACCATGTCCACAGGCGGTTTCGGAACAGAGCCAACGTCGATTGCGCTGTTCAGCGATTACACGAAATGGGTCATCACCTTCTTCATGTTCGTCGCCGGTGTTTCTTTCGCACTCCACTTCCGAGCCTGGTCGAAGCCACTCGAATACTGGCGAAACTCAGAGTTCAAGCTCTACACGCTCATTTCCGTGGTGGCCGTGATCATCATCGCCGGAGGGCTGTTCGACGACTTCGCCCCGTCGATTGCGATACAGGACGCTGCTTTCAATACGGTCTCCATCACCACGACCACCGGATTTGCCTCGGCGGACTTCGGCCTCTGGAGACCAGCCCTGCAGATAATGATCGTCGGCCTGATGTTCCTTGGCGGCATGGCAGGTTCCACAGCAGGTGGGATAAAGACATTCCGAATTGGTGTCCTCGGTAAGGCCGCATTCGCCGATCTGAGACGACTTGTCCACCCTCGTGGAATCTTCGTGACCCGGTTTGGGACCCAACGGATCTCGGAGCCTGTGATCGAAGCCGTGCAGTCCTTCTTTCTCTTCTACATGTTCCTATTCATGACCTCCACCTTCCTCCTCGCTTTCATCGACGCCAACCTGTCAGAAGGACTCGATTTGATCACGGCGACAACGGCCGTGGCGGCGTCAATTGGGAACATCGGCCCGGGCCTTGGGGATGTTGGCCCGGCGGGCAACTATGCAGGGCTGCCCGATCTCGCAAAATGGCTCCTGTCAGGCTTGATGATCGTGGGGAGACTCGAGATCTTCCCGGTCCTGGTGTTGTTCACCAAGGACCTGTGGCGACGGTGACGCTGACCGGTCGCGACCCGCTATTCCTCCTCGGAAGGGTCCGGCGTGAACTCAAAGGCGAGGTCGCCGATGCGCACCTCGTCGCCTTCGACGGCGCCGGCCGCGGTCAGCGCTTGGTCCACCCCGAGACGTGATAGGCGCCGGGCCGCCATATCCGCAGCTTCGTCCATCGTGAGATCGGCAAAACGAACCGCCCTCTCGGCTGACCTCCCTTCGACTCTCCACCCATCTCCCTCCCTGCCGATGCTGAAGGTCGCGCCGAGTGGGCGGTGGAGGATGTACCCCCGACGCTGAGGCGCCTCCCGGCGGGCTTGTTCGACGAGATCGGCTATGGCATGAAGTGACTCGATCAACCCTTCACCGGTGAGTGCCGAAACCGGGATGGCTCCCGTGGCTTCGACAACATCGGACACATCAGCGAGATCCGACTTGTTGACGAGCACCAATCTGGGTCGATCAGCCAGCCCCTCCGAGTATTCGGCGATTTCCCTGGACAGGATTCTTAGTTGCTCGACGGGCGGGTTGGTCTGGGTCTCCGCCGGATCGAGAAGCACCACCAGGGCTCGCGCTCGCTCGGTATGGCGGAGAAACTCGTGTCCCAATCCCTTCCCTTCCGCGGCCCCTTCGATGAGACCTGGGATGTCAGCGAGAACGAACTCGCGTCCGTCGACACTCACGACACCAAGGTTGGGCTCCAACGTGGTGAATGGGTAGTCGGCGATCTTCGGCTTTGCGGCCGAGACCTTCGAAATGAACGTCGACTTCCCGGCATTGGGGAACCCGATCAACGCCGCATCTGCCAGGAGTTTCAATTCGAGCGTGAACCATTCATCTGCACCGAACTCACCCTGTTCGGCCACTCCAGGGGCTCGATTCGATGGACTGACGAATGCTGCATTGCCCAGTCCTCCGCGGCCGCCTCGCACGGCCACGACGTCTTGGCCTTCGCCGACGAGGTCGGCGATCACTTCTCCGGTGTCATCGATCACGAGTGTCCCAAGCGGCACCGGAAGTATCAGGTCACTTCCTCGCTTCCCGTGACGGGTATCGCCCTCGCCATGTGTGCCGCTGGCCGCGGAGTGGTGAGGGTTGCGCTGGTAGGTCAGGAGGGTCGCCATGGAAGGATCGGCTCGAAGAACGACGGATCCGCCGGCTCCCCCGTTGCCACCAACTGGCTTGCCTTTTGGTTTTCCTTTGGCCCTCACAAACGAGACAACCCCCGCACCACCGTTTCCGGCGCGGAGGTTGACACGGACCCGGTCTACAAACACGACCGGCGGGAAACTAGTGGCCCCCTATTCGGGGAGCACCGAAACGAGTCGCCGGTTGTTGCGAATCCCGTACTTAACGGTGCCGTCGGCGGTGGCGAACAGCGTGTCGTCCTTGCCACGGTTCACGTTCTCGCCTGGATGAATTCTGGTGCCGCGCTGCCGGACGAGAATCGCGCCGGAACTCACAGCCTGGCCATCGAACACTTTCGGCCCGAGTCTCTTCGCATGTGACTCACGGCCGTTCTTCGATGAACCGCCCGCTTTTGTCTTTGACATTGGTCTACTCCTCTTCGCTCGCCGCCGGCTCAGCCTTCTCCGCGGCCTTCGCCGAGGCCTTCTTCTTGGTTGCACCGGGGAGCGTGATCCCGGTGATTTCGATGCGGGTGTACTTTTGGCGGTGCCCCTGGCGACGCCGATATCCGGTCTTGTTCTTGTATTTGAAGATGTCGATCTTCGGACCAGCGATCTCGCCCAAGACCTTGGCGTTGACGGTGGCTTTGTCGAGAATCGACCGGTCGGAGACCGCAATTCCCGAGTCGTCAACGACGAGCAAAGGAGCGAACGTCAACTCCTCCGCATCGGTTTTGACGCGTTCGATATCGATCACGTCACCCGATTGCACCTTTGCTTGCTTGCCGCCGGCGCGAATGATGGCGTACATGGGGAAACCTCTACGAGAAGGGGGAATCGGAGTCAAATGGTACTGGTCGGGGCATCCTTAGCCAAGCCGACTCAAACCTCGGCCTCCATAGCGGCGGTATCCACACCAGCCATGCTCGGGCTGAAGGTCTCCTCGATGATCACACCACGGCCAGCGCAGTGCTCACACTTGTGGGAGAACTGTTCGAGAAGACCGGCGGACACATTCTTTCGTGTCATCTCAACCAAACCGAGATGGGACACTTCGAACACCTGGGTGCGTGTTTTGTCCTTGGCAAGGGTCTCCTTGAGCCGGCGAAGCACTTTCTGCTGGTTGTCGACCGTTTCCATGTCTATGAAGTCGATCACGATGATTCCGCCGATATCACGCAGCCGGAGTTGACGACCAATCTCTTCAGCTGCCTCCACGTTGTTCTGCAGAACTGTGTCCTCGAGGGTGCTCGAACCAACGAACTTGCCAGTATTGACGTCGATCACCGTCAATGCCTCGGTGCGATCGATGACTAGATGACCTCCAGACGGAAGAAAGACCTTTCGGTCAAGGGCCTTCTTCAATTGGTCGTCGACGTGGTACCGATCAAAAAGAGATATCGAATCCGTGTATCGCGAGACCTTCGAGACGAGATCGGGCGCGGTCCCCTGAAGGTAGTTGACCACCGTCTCATACGCTCTGGCATCGTCGATCAGCAGTTTGCGGAAGTCGGCGGTGAAATGCTCCCGGATCACTTTGATCAGCAACTCGGGCTCCTCGTGGACTAGCCGGGGACCTCCCCCGGCCTCGGCCTCGGCCTGGATCTTGTCCCAGTCCTTGAGTAGCCGTGAGATGTCGGCAGCGAGTTCCTCTGCGCTGGCATGAAGGGCGGCCGTTCTCACGATGACACCGAAACCCGAAGGACGGACCGTGTTGATTATGTCGCGAAGCCGTGTTCGATCCTCGTCAGGCAGCCGGCGACTGATGCCGACGTTGTCCGAATCCGGGACCAGTACGAGATATCTCCCGGGCAGTGACGGTATTCCGGTGAGACGTGCGCCTTTGGCACCCATGGCGTCTTTCGTCACTTGAACCAGGACTTCATCACCTTCCTTGAGAACTTGCTCGATCCTCTTGTGACTTCGGCCCCCGTTTTTGCCAGGGTTGGCCACATCGGACGCGTACAGGACTCCGTTCTTCGAAGCGCCGAAATCGAGAAACGCTGCTTCCATGCCGGGAAGAACATTCCGGGCGACAGCCAGATAGATGTTTCCGGCCACGGTGTTCATCTCTTGGCGGGCCACGTAGTGCTCAACGAGCACCGGCCCCTCGAGGATGACGATCTGGGTCTGATGTTTTTGGACGCTCACCAGCATCTGCTTGCGAGCCGACTCGGTGGGGAGAATGATCTCCTCGTCAACAGGGCGACGAGAGCGGGTCCGGGAAGTGGCGACCCCATTGCGTGATCTAGAGGACCCTGATCCACTCTTCGACTTGGACCGGCGCTGCTCCTGTTTGGGTTTCTTGGCGGGTGCTTCGACCCGCGTGACTTCGACCTTCTGGCCCTTTACTCGGAGAGTCTTGTGCTCTTCGACAGTGCCTTCGGCCGAAGACTTGCGAACGATTTCTGGGCCCTTTCGACGGAATAGAGCCATGTGTTGTCACTCCTCTGCAAACTGTTTGGTAGACGGGTACGGAGCCCCTGTGTCCTGGAAGAGGTCCCACCCGCTGGGGCTGGTGTCAGCCAACGCTCGCCCATCCGCAGCCGGTGGCTGAGGTTGGGCAAAAGATTGATGAAGATCGATGTAAACGACCTGAAACTGGCGGTGGTCATCACCGATGACACTCCGAAGAAAGGAAATCTGGCGTCCGGCGGACACTCGCAGGTTAACAGACCGGGCCCGCTCCACCTACCCATGACCAAATCGGCCGTGATAACAGCCCGTTCGATCCTGTCACCCACCATTCAATCCAAGCGACGGTTGCTCCGGTTCGGAAGGGTCGTAGCACATCCGGCATCGCGCCTCGTAGGCGTCGATAGCCCCCAAAACCACGAGATCATCGGACTGAACGATTCTCTGGGTGTACATCCCCGGGCCACCGCAGCGGTGACACACCGCGAGCATCTTTGTGACGTACTCCGCCCTGTCGCACAAGGATGGAATAGGCTCGAAAGGTCGGCGCAGGTAGTCGGTATCGAGCCCGGCCACTATCACTTGTTTTCCCTTGGCTGCGAGATTGTCCACGATCTCGACGATGCCATCGTCGAAGAACTGGCCCTCGTCGATGCCGATCACCTGAGTCGAGCGGTGTATTGCCCGCAGCATCTGAAGCGAGCTCTCAACGGGTTCGGCCTCGATCTTCATGGAGCTGTGTGAGACCACCTCCTCCATTGCATAGCGGTCGTCCAATTGTGGCTTGAAGACTTGTACCGGAATCCTGGCTATCTTCGACCGCGTCACCCGTCGGATCAGCTCTTCACTCTTTCCGGAGAACATGGGGCCGCAAATGACCTCGACCCACCCCTCTGTGCTGCGCCGATACATCGTCAGCGAGGCTAGTGGTGTTCACGAGTTGGCAAAGCTGAGCTGATTCGGACCGTATCTGACCTGCC
>JBAVIK010000431.1:0-1746 GCA_049686815.1 Acidimicrobiia bacterium
GTTGAGCCTCTGGTATCCGAGAACAGCCCCTGCCGAACCGGCAAGGTCTGAGATCAGTGATCGCTCTTGGACGGAGAGGACCGTCCCCTTCGGTTTGGTCACCTCCAACGCCCCTACAACTTCTCCGTTATGGCTAACCGGGAAGCTCGTCTCACCATCGAGAGCCGGTTGTAACGCGGTTCGTGAGATCTCAGGTGAGGTCGCGGCGACGATCATTTCGCCGCTGTGTCCCAACCAAACGGCGGCATAATCTGCTCCAACTCCCTCGCGGAGCAGATCGGCGAGCCGTTGGAGAAGGCCCTCTCCCGCTGTCGCCACCGCCAAACGCTCGGTGAGGTCGGCCAGAACCTCATAGGGAGTCGCCCGTTTTCCGTATACGACGCGATTGGCCCATCTTTGGGCTCGAAACCGTACCGGCTCGAAGGCCAAAGCGACTACCGCTGTGGCGGCGATGGGTAGCAACAAGCCATCCCCATCTCCACCGATCAGCCCACCCAGCCCGACCACGATCGCGGCGTAGGTCCCGGTGATGAAGACAGCCAGCACGGCGAGAACGAAACTGCGGCTGATGACGACGTCGATGTCGTAGAGCCGGTATTTGGCTATCGCTATCCCGTAGGAGGTGAGAAAGATGACTTCGGCCGCATAGACCGGAACGAGCAGTAAATGCTCGCTCTCGGTGCCACCGATAACAAATCCGACACCCAGAAACATGGGCACTAGGGCTAGCGCGCCCCAAAGGATCCATTTGATCTGATGACGCTGCTCACCGGTGCTCCGGCGAAATCGACCGACCAGGGCTGCAAGAGAAAGAACGGCAGCAACGAGCACCATGCCAAAGGCGACGTTGAAGAAGGGGCCTTCTTCTACCGGGGCCGTTTGATCGGGCCAGTATGTCCAAATCGTTGCGATGGTCAACGCCACCAATCCAATGGCAGTGAACATGCCGACGGGCCGCCACTTGGGAGATGGCAGTCTGCCGTCGGGAAACAGCAGAACACCAAACGTCAGAATGGGAATCAGCGCCGGAACCCACGCCCACCCGGTGGAGAAGTAGATCCAGGCTGCCCCAGACGGTGCCAGCGCCGGAACCCAGATGTCATTGAGCGGCTCAGGGACATCGAAGAAGGTGAAGACCGCCACGAGGCCGAACTCGAGGAGACCTCCGAAGAACGCAGCCGCTGCCATAGCCCAGACCACCCCGTTGTCCGGTTGACGGGTAGCGACCAACCAGGTGAAGACCGCAAAACCGATTGAGAAGAGCACAACGAAACCATCGAATCCGGAGATCCAGAGCCAAAGGCCTCGATCCGAAATGAGCAGAAATGAAGCAGCGATCGAGAGCACGGCACCGAATGCGGCAGCAGACCTGAGGATCAGAACTCGGCGCTTTTTGGCAGAAACTGGGCCGGCAATCATGTCAATGCCGCCTCTGAAATCGGAATCCGACCGCTGACGACTGCGCCGTGACCTCGACTCGATACGATCTCGAGTGCACCACCCACGACGTCGAGACGGTCAGCCATGTTGAGGAGACCATTGCGTCGGACAGTGGTGTCGAACCCGATCCCGTCGTCACGGACATCGAATGAGAGGTGGCCCTCATCGTCGTCAACTGCCACCGCAATCGACTTGGCTCGAGCATGCTTGATGGCGTTCTGAACTGCTTCCAAGACGCAGAAATAGACCGCGGCCTCGATCTCCCTGGGATAACGTCCGACCCCGGCTGCCTGGACTGCCACAGGG
>JBAVIK010000432.1:0-9015 GCA_049686815.1 Acidimicrobiia bacterium
CCTCATGACGAAGTGCTCGAGTCTTGATGTTCATTTCATCGGTGACACCGGCCATGTCGTTGATCACGAACGAATGTGGCCCGGCAACATTGATCACGATCGGGGCGTCGACTGACCGTCCGTCAACCAGGTCAACTCCGGCCACTCGACCGCCTTCCTTGCGAATCGCGGCAACCTCAGCGTTGAACCAGAACTCGCCACCTTTGGCTTCAGCGGCCCGTTGCAGATTGTGACTCGCCAACTGGGGATCGGTGATGTAGCCGGCGATCGGGCTGTGAACCGCACTGGTGATCTGCGACGGCGGCTCTTCCCAGAACTCGTCTGACTCGGGTCGCTTGGGGGGAGCATGCTCACCGGTGTCGATCCCGGGGAGCCGACTGGTGAGGGCATCGACGTCCCATCTTTCGTAGTCGACACCGATTTCATCGAACAGCGGCAGCACCTTGTCCTCGTATCGACTGTTGTCGCCGATGTAGACCGCACCACACTGAACAAATCCGGCGTTCCCCCGCTCGTCGGTGATTTCGAGGTAGTCATCCCAGTTCTTCCAGAAGTGGAAACCCTCGAAGGCCATCGCCACCCCCGCCCAGGTCGAGTAGTGGGTTCTGACGATGGCACAGGAATTGGCTGTCGACCCGTATCCCGCAGCCGGCAATTTGTCGATGTTGAGGGTCCTATATCCAGCCTTCGACATCTCGAAGCCCATGTTGGCGCCGATGATCCCAGCACCGATGATGATTGCGTCATACGTGGGGTTTTCACTCATGTGAGCAGAATATCGGTGCCGCAAGAGGATCGCGCAACCGAATCCATGTATAGGGTCGCGCATTCAAATTGAACCCAGCTCATCCACACCGTCGCAACAAATTCTCGGCCTGGAAACTGTTCACCCAGGGTTTTTCGAAGCAACCGTGGCCGCGGGTGTGGGAGAGACACGAGCTCGCCGATTCCTACGACGTGGTCATCATCGGCGGCGGGGTTCACGGTCTCGCCACCGCGTACTACCTGGCTCGAAATCACGGCATCACCAACGTCGCCATCCTGGAGAAGTCATATATCGGCAGTGGTGGATCGGGGCGCAACACAGCCATCGTCCGGTCCAACTATCTCACCCCTGAGGGCTCTCGTTTCTACGACCGCTCGGTGAGCCTCTACGAAGACCTGGCCAAGGATCTGAACTTCAACGTGATGTTCGAGCAGCGTGGCCACATGACCCTCGCCCACTCCGATTCCTCATTACGCACCATGAGATGGCGGGCAGAGGTCAACAAGCTGGAGGGGATCAACTCTGAAGTCATCGGTCCCGACGAAATCAAACATCTGGCCCCTTTCATCGACACCTCGGACCATCCTCGGTTCCCCATCCTCGGCGCCCTCTGGCATCCGCCCGGTGGGATCGTGAGACACGACGCGGTGGTGTGGGGTTACGCCCGCGGCGCCGACGCCTACGGAGTGCACATCCACCAGGAGACCGAGCTGACCGGAATCGATGTCACCGACGGGAAAGTGGTGGGTGTCCAAACCAACCGGGGGCCAATCGCCACTTCGACGGTGATCAACTGCACTGCCGGCTGGGCGTCTCTCACCTCGGCCCTCGCCGGTGTAAGACTCCCCATCACCACACGGCCACTCCAGGCCGCCGTAACCGAACCGGTCAAGAAATTCCTCCATCCGGTGATCGTCTCAGGAAGCCTCCACACATACGTCAGCCAGACCACAAGGGGTGAGTTGGTGTTCGGCGCCAGTGTCGACCCTTTCGCCTCGTACTCAACGAGAGGATCGCTCGAGTTCGCAACAGGACTGGCGACACACGTGCTCGAGCTGATGCCATCGATCTCCAACATGCGGCTGCTCCGACAATGGGCCGGTCTCTGCGACATGACACCCGATTTCGGGCCGATCATCGGTCCCACACCGGTCGAAGGCTTCTTCGTCGACGTGGGGTGGGGTACCTACGGTTTCAAGGCAGGACCAGTGGCTGGAGAGACGGTTGCCGACATGATCGCCAATGGGCGACCCGGCGAGCTGATCGAGCCGTTCGGATTGGATCGATTCGAAAAGGGAAATCTCACCGCCGAAAAAGGCGCGGCGGCGGTGGGTCACTGATGTTGCTCATCCAATGCCCCCATTGCGGGGCCCGCAACTCCGACGAATTCACCTTCAGCGGTGAGATCGTGCCCCGCCCGGCCGCTGACTGCGACCCTGCGACGTGGCGCAACTATCTCTATGTGAAGACCAACGCAACGGGCTGGCAACGCGAGCGCTGGTTCCACGTTTCCGGGTGCCGCCGCTTCCTGCTGATCGAACGCGATCAAGACAGCAACGAGATCCGTCGCGTCAGCGACTACGGCGATAGACGATGACGCAGCAGTTCCGACTCGACAAGAGACCCGGTGAGGTGATCGATCGTTCCCATGCCATCGAGTTCAGCTGGAATGGAAAGAGATATACCGGGTATCGAGGTGACACTATCGTGTCGGCTCTGGCCGCCAATGGGGTGAAGGTCTACTCCCGAAGCTTCAAGTACCACCGGCGGCGCGGGGTGCTCACCGCGACATATCACGACCCCAATGCCATGGTCCAGGTGAGCGACGACCCCAACGTCCGTGGAGCGCACCGCCTGATCGAGCCCGGGATGACCGTTACTTCGCAGAACACCTGGCCATCACTGGACGTAGACGCCAAATCGGCAAATCAGCTGGTTGGCAGATTCCTGTCACCTGGCTTCTATTACAAGACATTCATTTCGCCACGCCCACTCTGGCCCTGGTATCAAAAGGTTTTGACACGGTTTGCTTCGGGCGGTGTCGTAGGGCGGACACACGCGGCCGCCCGGTTCGACCACCGCTATGCCCACCCCGATGTCGTGGTGGCCGGCGGCGGGCCCGCCGGGATGGCAGCAGCACTGGCGGCAGCCGACGAAGGAGCCTCTGTGATCCTCGCTGAGGAAGAGCACCAGCTTGGTGGTCATCTTCGTTGGGGTGACACGGCTGACCTCGACGACCTCGCTGAGTTGAGAGCCGCCGTTCTCGCCCGTCCAAACATCGAGGTCATGACGGATTCCGTGGTCGCCGGACGTTTCGATCACAACTGGGTCTCGATCGTGCAACGAACGATGACCGATGTCGAAGAACGTCTGGTGCTCGCACGGGCCAAGACGCTGGTCGTCGCTGCGGGGACCCTGGAGCGTCCCTACGTCTTCGAAGGCAACGACCTCCCAGGGGTCATGCTGTCCACCGCGGCGCGCCGACTGATCGGCCTCTACGCGGTGAAGCCTGGAGAACGAGCTGTCGTCCTCACCGCCAACGCCTGCGGTGACGCGGCGAAATCCGCCCTCGAGTCGGCGGGTGTGAAAATTGTGGCAGTGCTCGATGCCCGTGCCGGTGAGACAGTGGTGCGAGCGACGGGTGGGAAGCATCTCAAGACTGTGGAGGACTCCCGTGGCCGTTCTCATGACACCGACCTCCTGTTAACCGCAACGGGTTGGACGACACCGACGTCGCTGCTCAACATGGCCGGCGACCGACCTGCCTACAGCAAACACGCCGCACGCTATCTCCCATCGGAGTTGCCGGACAACGTGATGGCAACCGGGGGAGTCGTCGGTGACGGATCCACACAGGAGCTCATCGATCACGGATCAGCAACCGGAATCGAGGCAGCGAAGCGGGCCGCGGTCGTCGCAAGCGGTTGGCGCGGCCGCCCAACGGAGCGCAAGCCAAGCCACGTACCGGCGTTGGGGGTCGGAGAGCATCCGGAGATGTTCAGGTCATCAACTCATGGTTTTGTCGACTTCTCCGAGGACGTGAGCTCGAAGGACTTGTTCTCGGCAGCCGCCGAGGGTTACGACACCATGGAGCTCGCCAAGCGATACACCACCGTCAACATGGGTCCGGTGCAGGGGAAGGTCGCGGCTGTCAATGCGGTGGCGGTACATGGCGAGGCCATCGGGGCAAGCCTCTTGGAGACATCGACCACAACTTGGCGGCCCCCATATGCGCCGATCCGTCTTGGAACGCTGGCAGGTCGCAAATACGAGCCTGTCAGGTACTCGGCGATACAGCCATGGCACGAGGCCCACGGCGCCGCACCATTGCTGGCAGGACAATGGGTGAGGCCGGATCACTATGGAGATGCTGCATCAGAGGTTCGGTCGGTGCGCACAGGTGTGGGGATCATCGACGTGAGCCCGCTGGGCAAGATCGAGCTGAACGGGAACGACGTGCCAAAGCTCCTCGAATTCGTCTATGTGAACAAGTGGTCCAACCTGGGTGTTGGCAAGGTCCGATATGGAATCATGTGCGCCGAGGACGGGGTGATCATGGATGACGGTGTCACCGGGCGGTTGGGTGACGGTCGCTACATGATGACCACCACGTCGGGTGGCGCGGGGACCGTGTGGAATTGGCTCGATGATTGGTTGCAGACCGCGTTTCCCGAATGGGACGTTCGCATGACTGCGGTGACCGACGGGTACTCGTCGATCAACGTTGCCGGTCCCAAGTCTCGGGAGCTGGTGAGTCGTCTCACTGAAATCGACCTCGAGCCGGACAAGTTCGGATACATGGAAGTCAGGACCGGGAATGTCGCCGGAATCCCCGATTGCTTCATCTGGAGGATTGGGTTCACCGGGGAGCTCTCCTTCGAGATCCACGCTCCAGCAAATCACGGTCTCGAACTGTGGGAGAGGATCCTCGCGACAGGTGAGGATTTGGGTGTCAAGCCGTTTGGAGTGGAGGCACAGCGAATCATGCGTCTCGAGAAGGGCCACTTCATCGTGGGCCAGGACACCGACGGGCTCACTCAAGGTTTCGGCGTCGGTGTGGATTGGGCCATCAAGGTCGACAAACCCGACTTCGCCGGCAAGCCGGAGCTGGTCTTCCAGACCCAGCGCGGGGATTATCCGCGTCTGGTGGCCGTTCAGACCAAGGACCCCACGATCGTCCCACTGGAAGCGAGCCAAATCATCGACGGTGACGGAAGAACAGTCGGCAGAATCACCTCGAGCCGGATGTCCCCAACTCTGGAGAGATCGATCTGTTTGGCTCAAGTGAGAGCCGATCTTTCCGAACCAGGTCGAACGATAAATATTCGCTTGCCAAATGGATCAACCGTTCCCGCCGAGATCCTGTCGGGACACGCCCATTTCGACCCCGAAGGGACCCGTCTCCGTGTCTGAGATCAGACTCACCGATCTGGGCAACGAGCGGAAATGGAGAACATTCTCCTATCCGGGCGGCTTCTCGTGGTCGGTCAGTCCAGGTGAATGGACACTCGTCGGGGATCGCCCATCAGGCGAGGTTGTCGATCTCACCTCAGTGCGTGCCATGTTCAGGCTCAGCGGCGATGACGCCAGGGGTCTCTTGGCCAAGATCTGTGGCCTCGATTTCTCAGATGAAACGTTTGAGAACGGAGCTTCGGCGCGAACACTCGTCGCTGGCGTGCCCACCGAAATCGTCCGAAATGACATCGATGGATCGCTTTCGTATCTGATCCTGCCCTCCCGTTCCTACAGCCGATACATGAACGAGACGATCCGTGATGCGGGTCTGGAGTTCGGTTTGTCTTGAGAGTGGGTGGGGGAAGCTGAAACCTGCCTATGGCGACCGCCCATTGCTCGTGTGGTGGTGAGCAAGAGGGCTGGTCCACTGATACTGACCCTCTTCATCTCGACTGTAAGTCCATCGCCCACCATGTCGTGCCCGGTGATGATGGCGACAAAGAGGCGTCAGGTAGCAGGTGCAGGTCGGGCCGTGCTCCGAATAGGGAATTCGATGGTCCAGGTGACATTGGGAGGCCGGCATCCGGCAGCCGGGTCGGGCACATCGCGGATATTGGGCCTCGATAATCCGTCGCATCATCGACGTTGGTCTCCTGGCCGTCGTCCCGACGTGGACGACATTTCCTTTGTCATCCTCCACCACGTACCGCCACTCTGAATCGAGCTGGGACGCGGCAGTCTTCCGGGGCAACGTCGGCCGACACCTGCCCAAAACCGGCAATCTCGCCGGGCCGCTCGTCGAGCCCGGCAAGCGTCGTCAGCTCAACCCGAAGCTCGACAACACCACGGCCAGCGCCGTCCGACAACTGCCTCCCATTGAGCAGATCCAGGAACACGTCGGCTCTGATCTGGTCCATACCCCGTGGATCGCCAGATCGTTTCAGTTTCTGAGCCCATCTGTTGATGCGGGCCATGGCGGTGCCCGCCCTGTTCGGTGGGAGTTGCATCCCGATCAGCGTTGCTGTGCCGTCGGGATTTGCCTCCCGAACAAGAGCACGAGCCTCAATCCCCTCTTCATATTTTGCCTGCGACGCTCCCGGTGCCTCCTCCATGACCACCCGTTGCAAACGGGCTCTCAGCTGACCTGTGGTGAGGCGGGATGCATCGTCGAGAACCTGAGGGACGACACTTTGAGCGGCAGCTTGGTCGAGCACACATGTCTCGACATCGATGAATCGAGCCCGGGCCAAATCGATCAATCCTGTGGAAAGTGCCTCGAAGACTTGGGGGAGGCGGCGCTTCAAGCTGAATGCCGTACCCAGGTCCCGATCGGCGGATCTCCGTGTCACATGAATCGCCGCAGCCACCTCGGCCGCAGCAAACTCCAGCTCATCGGTGTCACGAACCACGTCCGCCGAACGACCCGAGGGTGGGCAAAAGGCGATCTCGGCGATGGCCGCTAGCCGTTGGGCGGCGTAGTGCGATTCCATCCGGGGCTTGCCATCAGAAACCGAACCGCATCGTGGCCGTTCAAACGGCCCACATCGACAGAGGCGAGGATCGCTCCGAGATAGGTGCCGGCGGTGGTCGTCTCCAAGAAGTCAGGGAGGAGGTCACGATCCTCAGATGGGTTTCGTGCCCCCGCTACGACTTCCCCCGCAACGACTTCCCCCGCAACGACTTCCCCCGCTGGAAGTCCGACATCATTGTCGAGACCGAACATATGTTCGATCCTATGGTGGACCCCAACTAATCTCAAGACTCTTAAACACTCCTTTAACACCGCAAATACTGCACACCCCTGGCCACCGCACCAGGGCAAAGCTGCGACTCTCGGGTTGGGGTGATAACTTCCACGGCGGATGCCAGCAGACGAACCAACAGAAGGTCGACGTCAACGTCGTGGCGGCCGGAGAGGTCGTGAGAACCGCGACGAGGCCGCCCAGGGTCTGACCCAGGTGCCGTGGAAACAGCCAACCAGGTATTTTGAGCCCACCAACCTCGCCACTGAGGAGCAGATCGAGGTCCTCCACGAGACCTCACTTCAGATACTCGAAGAGATCGGCATGGACTTCCTCGACCCGGAATCACGGGACCTCCTGGATCAGACCGGTGGCGTGAAGATCGAAGACCAACGGGTCCGCTTCGACCCTGCATTTGTCGAGGAGACGATCAGGACGGCTCCCTCAGAGTTCACACTCCATGCCCGAAACCCAGAACGCAACCTTCACATGGGTGGCAACCGGGTGGCGTTCGGCGCGGTGGGAAGTGCCCCCAACACGAGTGACGAGGCCGGTGGGCGAAGACCCGGAAATCACGTCGACTACCAGAACCTGATTCGACTCGGTCAAACCATCAACACCGTCCATCTCTGGCCCGGCTATCCCGTCGAACCCATCGACCTTCACGCCTCGGTTCGGCATCTCGACGCGATCTTCGACCTCCTGACACTGTCCGATCGCTTCATCCACGCTTACAGCCTGGGTCGGCAGCGGAATCGGGACGGTCTGGAGATGGTGAAGATCGCACGAGAGATCGACGAAGAGACACTTCAGAGGGAACCCTCAATCATGAGTGTCATAAACGCCAGTTCGCCACTTCGCTACGACACGCCGATGTTGCAGGGAATCATCGAGTTCTCCTCACGAAATCAAGTGATCTGCATAACACCATTCACACTGGCCGGGGCGATGGCACCGGTCACCGTCGCCGGTGCTCTGGCCCAACACAATGCCGAAGCCTTGGCGGGCATTGCCCTGACGCAGGTCGTGCGCCCCGGTGCCCCGGTGTTGTATGGAGGATTCACCTCGAATGTGGACATGCAATCGGGGGCACCTGCCTTCGGGACTCCTGAGTTCATGCAGACCGCGATGATCACCGGACAACTGACCCGTCGCTACAACATCCCGTATCGCTCGTCGGGGGTGAACGCCGCCAACGCCATCGACGCCCAGGCTGCATACGAATCCGTCTTCTCCCTGTGGGGTGCGGTGATGGGTGGAGCGCACATGCTGATCCATGCCGTTGGGTGGATGGAGGGCGGGCTGAGGGCCTCGTTCGAGAAGATGGCGCTCGATGCCGATTTGTGCGGGATGGTCCAGACCTTCCTGGAGCCGATTGACTTCGGAACTGATGCCCTCGCCATGGATGCGATCCGCGACGTCGGCCCAGGTGGGCACTATTTCGGCACCCAGCACACCCTCGACCGCTTCAAGACGGCTTTCTACAAGCCGCTCATCTCCGACTGGCGCAATTACGAAACCTGGGAGGAGGCCGGCAAACCCGAATCGAAGCAGCGAATCATCGAGCTGGTCGGCGAGCTGATGGCGACGTACGAAGAGCCACCGATGGACCCATCGGTCAGAACCGAGCTCGAAGAGTTCGTCGAACGCCGCAAAGCCGAAGGTGGCGTCGCCACCGACTTCTGACCTGGAGATGCCTCGACGGGTAGGGTCGGCAGACGTGAGACAGGTCGCCGATCACGCTTATTCACTCGGAACGAATAGCCACAACTTCTATTTCCTCGTCGAGACCGACGCGCTCACGATCATCGACGCCGGATGTTCAAAGGAGTGGTCACAAGTCGATCGTGCCCTTCGATCTCTCGACCTGAGTCTCGAGGCTGTTTCCGGGTTGATCGCCACCCACGCCCACGCCGACCATTTTGGTCTGGCCAAGCAGGCCCAGGCGAAGGGCATTGAGGTTGAGGTGCACCGCGACGAGGAGACAAGAGCTCTTGGAACCTATGAGGGCCGATTCGCGGTCTCTCCTTCCGAATTGCCCAAGTTCAACAT
>JBAVIK010000433.1:0-2013 GCA_049686815.1 Acidimicrobiia bacterium
GGGATAACCTGATGAGTCGTGCTGCTCCACCCCTCCTCACACGTGCCGAGTGTTGGTGCCCGAAAGGGTGCATTGCTCGTGTTGCTGGCCCTGATCATGGTGATGTCTGGCCCTGTGACAGCTCGCGGCGCGTCATCGACGGCGGGCGACGCCACCCCCAACTTCACTGAATCCTCTACATGCGCCGCCTACGGTCTCCGCGGCCCACAGTCGACATCAGGCAGCATCGGCTCTCGAATCTATGGACCGTTCGCCGACTTCTTCGGACGCTCATCGTCACAGGTGGCTAGCTCCACGGTTTGGTGGGCCCACCCCAACGGGAAGTCGTTCAAGGTTCACACGAGAAACTTGGCCGCGTTTCAAGGTGCCGGTCAGGCGATCGTCCAAAGCGGCACGGGATATAAAGCAACCACCGGAGCCGCCCAGGTCTGGCGGAACATCTCGGGTAGTCGTCAAATGTCTCATCACGCTGTGGGGAACGCGATCGACGTGAATCCGCCCCAGAATCCCTACACCTCGGTGAACCTGGTGACGAACATGCCGCCGACATACGTCGAAGCATGGAGGTCGGCAGGGTTCTGCTGGGGTGGTGACTGGCGCTTCTCGAAGGACGCCATGCATTACACCTGGCGTGGTCCGGCGTCGCAGGCTGGCGAGATACCTCGGGACACACCGTATGCGCCCCTCACCGCAGCTGCGGCGTTCAAGCAAAAGGTGCTTGATGTTCCGATCGCCCTTCCGCCGACAGCCGACCTGTATGCGATGTCGGACCGCCGGCGTGATGGAGCCGACGACCTCTATGCCCTGGTCCCTGGGAGCACATGGCAGATGCGAATCACTGGCGCTGTCTCTGACTTCGGAGTCCTCGGAGCGAGATGGACCACGGCGGCCATACCGGGTGGTGTTCCGTTGCTCGCAGACTCGAACGGTGACGGTCGCGCTGACCTGTGGCGTTTCAATACCACCGGAGTAATCACTGCGGACATTTTCAGCGATCAAGATCGGTTCCGGACCGTCCAGCGGACGGTGACATCCGGGGCAACCTGGTCGGCGGGGATCGAGTTGGGGCTGGCAGTCTTCGATGCCGACGATTGGCTTCCGGATCTCTATGTGATCGATCGCGGCTCCGGGTTGATCAAGGTCTACTCCTCGTCGAGTGGCTACAAGACCTTGGTTCACACGTCTTCCCTTCCGGTCGCCGTGGGAAACGACAAGATCGTGCTCGCCGACCGAGGCAATCCGACCGATGGCACCGCTGACGTTTGGTTGGTTGGTAGTGGGCCATCCAGTCCGGTGCGGATCGTTCGTTTCTCCAGCTCGAGCGGCTACTCCGGCTCTGTGGAATCCATCGCCACCGGTATGAATGTGAGCGGCGTCAACTCAATCCTTCCAGGTGACTACGACGGCGACGGCCGCATTGATCTGTATCAGGTGGCCAACGGCAGACTCTTGGTCTGGCTGGGTGGCGTGCCTGATCGCTCAGTCTCCCGCCTTGACGACTGGTTCAAACCCAGCAGCGTGATGACGTTCGACGCGGGGCCGGTTTGTGCAGGTGAGTGCGACTCGATTGGCTACGTGGACGGCAGCGGATCGTGGCGGCTGGCCCACGAAGTCGCCTGGGCCCCGGAGGAGACCAACTTCTTCTACGGAGTCCCCAACGATGAGCCGTTCATGGGTGATTGGGACTGCGACGGGGTTGACACGCCTGGCCTATACCGACGCACAGACGGGTACGTCTATTTGCGCAACTCGAACAATGCCGGGTTCGGAGACATCAGCTACTTTTTTGGCATACCCGGGGATATTCCACTAGCCGGGGACTTCGACGGTGATGGTTGCGATACGGTCTCCATCTACCGGCCATCGGAGGCTCGCTTCTACATCATCAATGAGCTCGGGTCTGGCGACGGCGGGCTCGGAGCGGCAGACTTTTCCTTCTTGTTCGGTGATCACGGTGACAAGCCATTTGCCGGTGATTTCGACGGAGACGACATCGACACGATTGGCTTGCAT
>JBAVIK010000434.1:0-5012 GCA_049686815.1 Acidimicrobiia bacterium
CCCCTACATCGTGGCCGGGCTCAAGAGCCTCCTGGAGACCGGTGAAGCACTCCCCTCGCCTTCTACCGAGTGAAGATGATGGAGTCTGGCTGCATAGGGGTGCGAGACCCGCTCCCCTGTGCAGCTCCAACGTTTAAGGCAAACGAGACTCGATCAACTCGGCCATTTCGAGCAGAGATTCATCGGGTATAAGCCCAGAGATCCTGGCCACACTCACCGACCAGTCGTTCTGCTTGAAGCGATATGCGCCGTCTTGGTAGAACGCATCTTCTCCGAGATCCGCAACGTCGGTGCCGCCCACACGACTCCCGCTTCCCTTTTCGGCGAAGTACACCTCACCGTCATAGACCTGGACGAGGATGATCATGTCCTCGGCCTCGTTCGCATACAGGCAAGTGACCAGATCGGGTTCGCCGTCGATCCCTTCGGAAGGCTGGGCCGTGCCGACGCCGATCCATTCCTCGGCTTCCTGGGCCGATACGAGCGAGCAGCGGTCCAGCTCTCGCTCGTCTCCCCCACCACCGCCGGAACCTGCATCATCACCGCCACATGCGGCGAGCACAAGAAGCACCACCACGAAGCTGACCAAACGTCTCATCGCAGGCAACCTACCCGTCTTCACTGGACGCAAAACCAGTTCCCTTCAGGGTCATACATCTCGATCCAGATCTCTCCAGCCATACCGGTGGCCTCACGCTTGAAAGTGGCTCCGATGCCCTCGAGACGGGTACGCTCCTCACCTAGTCGGGCCGTCCTCTCGTCATCAGTCATATCTCCTTCATGTCCGCCGATGGCGTTGATATCGATATGAACCCGCTGATTCGGCGAGCCCCCGTCGTAGCGTTCGAACAAGATCCGTGGCCCGACGCCAGCTGGATCAATGACGGCGGACATGTCGTTGCGACGCTCCATCGGGATTCCCACCACATCTGCGAATCCATCCCACGTATCGAAACCCGGTGGTGGGGGTTGCGCCACATATGAGAGCGCAGCAGCCCAAAACTCGGTAAGACGCCGCGGGTCATCACATGCGATGACGATCTGAACGGAATGGGCCACTCAGGCCACCACCACGGTCTTGGCGTTGAGGAACTCCCTCATCCCGATGTCCGCCAGCTCACGCCCGTACCCACTCATCTTTATTCCGCCAAACGGCAGACGCGGGTCCGAGGCAACGAACGCATTGACAAAACAGGCGCCTGCCTGGAGTCGGTCTCGGGCGACCTTCTCCCCGAGAGCCAGGTCCGACGTGAAGATGGCAGCTCCCAAGCCGAAATCGGAGTCGTTGGCGATCCTCACAGCGTCGTCGAGGTCCTTGGCTGCGATGACCGCGGCCACCGGCCCGAAGGTCTCCTCGTGATAGACGGCCATTCCCTCCGAGACATCGGCCAGAAGTGTGGATGGGTAGAAGGCACCGGGACCCTCGGGTTTGCGACCACCAATCACGAGCCTGGCCCCGGCGGCAACACTCCTTTCGACTTGATCATGGAGCTCGTCTCTGAGGTCGACCCGTGCCATGGGTCCCAGGGTTGTGGCAGGGTCGCGGGGATCGCCCAGCACCGCACCACTCAGTTGATCGGCGAAGAGTGTGGTGAACTCGTCGACCACCGACTCCTCCACTATGAATCGCTTGGCGGCGATACACGACTGGCCGCCGTTGATGAGCCTCGACGTGGAACAGGTGGCCGCGGCCATCTCGAGGTCAGCGTCAGCCAACACGATGTAGGGATCCGAGCCTCCAAGCTCGAGGACTGTCTTCTTGAGCAATGACCCGGCCTTACTGGCAACAGCGCGACCGGCTGGATCCGATCCGGTGAGAGTCACCGCAACGACGTCTGGGTGCTCCAGCACTTCACCGACGCGGCTCGACGGTAAGACCAGGCTGCGAAAGAGACCATCAGGAAACCCTGCCTCCCCAGCGAGACGATCGATCCACAGCGCGCAGCCGGTCACATTCGACGCATGTTTCAGCAGACCGGCATTGCCGGCCATGAGCGCCGGAGCCATGAACCGATAGACCTGCCAAAGCGGAAAATTCCACGGCATCACCGCGAGCACGACCCCTAGGGGCCGATAGGCGACATAGCTCTTCGTCCTGTCGGCTGAGATTGCTTCGTCCTCGAGAATTCGCTGCGCGTTGTCGGCATAGTGACGGCACACCCATGCGCATTTCTCGGCCTCGGCGACACCCTGGGCGACAGGCTTGCCCATCTCGTCTGCCATCAACTCACCAAGCTCATGCCGATGCGTTTCGAGCAAGTCGGCCATCCTCCTCATCGGGATCGCCCTTTCCCCTATCGCGACCTGCTCCCACTGCTCCTGAAGTTGGCTCGCAACTTCGATCTGGGTCTGCACCTGTTCTGGGGTAGTTTCTTCGTACTCGGCTAGCAACCGGCCATCGGTGGGGCTGATGGAAGAGATCATTCCTTCATTATGGCCATTCGAGACACCCGGGATTGAGGGGTCGTTCTTCTAACGTCGCTGCGGATGGTTCGACGATCCGCGCTCCTTCTCGCTGTCCTGGCGCTCATGGCCGTGGCATGTGACTCCGATGGGACCGATTCTCAGGTCACCGACCTGGCGACGACTACTTCAACCCGGGCCCAGACTTCGACCACAAGACCTCAACTGGTGAACGGCGGTCTCATAGCCGTGGACCCCGCCACCCTGATACCACTGGAAGGCTCGGATGCGGTCCTCGTCGGTAGTGGCTTCGATGGAGTGGTGTCACCGAACGGTGCGATCGCAGCGGTGGTCACCCAGACGACCGGCCCCGACAAAACAACCGTGAGCATCGTCGAGGTAGCCACGGGGTCAGTTTTGACAACCGTCGAAGCAGTGTCCGAGTCAGTGACCGGCTTGACAGTCGACGATGATGGGACGGCACTCTGGCTCGGGAGCTTCCAGGATCTCGTGCTCTACAGGCTCGAGTCCGGCGGCTCGCGAGCCCAGGCGTACTACGACGACTTCCCGACCGGTTTCGTTTCCCAGTCGTTCCAGGTCTTGCCCGACGGTCGCATTGGAGTGGTCGGTACCAGCCCGACGGATGGGGAGTGGAGCTTGACCAGCGTGGTGGTGGTCAGCCCTTCAGCCAGCGATCACGTCGAGATCGAGCTCCCGTCTGTGATGTCTGGATTTCTCGAAGAAGACTCTGAGGAGGACGGCATCGCCATTCTGGAGTATTCCCGTAACGCCGATGTGTGGGACGTGACGAATGATCGACTACTGCTGGTTGAGGCCGTCAGAGATGTGGTGACCGAGGTCGACCTCTCGAACGGCGAAGTGAGCGAGCATTCGTTCAGCCTGCCCGAAAGCCTGCTGTCACGATTGTGGATGATGGTGACGCCGAAAGCTCAGGCAAAGGGTCCCACGGCCGGCACCGAGCGAGCGGCGGTGCTGACCCCTGACGGGCTGAATCTCATAGTGGCGTCATCGATAGAAGAAGCTGAAGCCATAGATCCGTCGACCTGGAAATCAGCGCGCATCCCGCAGGACCTGATGGTGCTTTCGGTGGTGACGTGGGATGCGACGGGTCTCGACATCGTCGCTGACAGCCTCTACCCATCACCGGATGGCCGTCATCTGCTCGCACAGGGAACCGAATCATCAAGCGTTGGCGAGGAATTCTCGATCAGCCCGTCACCCGTCTATGTGATTGACATGCTGGAGCCTGAAGCCGTTATTGCTTTCCAGACGAGCGAGACGTCTGATACCGCCGTTCAGTTCTCGGTGACCGGTGCCTTTGCATATCTGCAAACGTTTGATGACACGGAAACCAAGATCGACGTTCTCGATATGGAACTGCGACAGCTCACGGGCGCGGTGGCTTTCCGTGATATCTCTCTTATCGGACCGGCCGGGATGATGGCCTTCCACTTCGACTGAGTGTCTAGCTGGCGTTGGTGCGTTGATCGATCGTGATCGGGATCCAGGGCTCCGAGCCCATGATCTGCTGAAGCGACGCCTCTTTCCACGCATGCTCGGCGCAGGCGAGCCCGCCGGGGATCATAAATTCGGCTGCAGAGCCGCAGGTAACACAGGTGCTTCGGGCGGCCGGCTCAACGGCTGGTTTTTGACGGTCGGCGACGTCCGGGAACAAGCGGACGGTCGGCTCGATGTATCGCACCGTCACATGTCCACACGACTCACACACGGTGCGCTCCAACCCGGCGGTCACCGTGCTGATCGTTTGTTTGTGCTTGCACTCGCTGATACGGCGCCCCTGAGTCATATCAGCGCTCCCTGTTCCACCACACCGACAAGCTAAGGCCTCTACTGCGAAGCGTAAGGGGGAGGACGAGAGAACCCAATGGGACTAGTCCGTGAGCAAAGACCCTCTACTCAGCTCTTCGAGGCACAGTTGACACAGCGAACCGCAGCGGGGAGCGCCTCCAATCGAGCATCCGCTATCGGTTGGCCGCATTCCTCACAAATCCCATAAGAACCGTCACCGACCTTGAGGAGGGCACTATCGATATCGGCAATCGATGCCGCGATCGACCTGGCAGCAGCGGTGGTCGCCAGACGCTCGACAGCCTCGGTCGTTCCATCGCCAACCCGCTTGCCGAAACCGACGCTTGCACCCTCGATGGGTGGCTCGGTCAGCCGAGCCAGCTCTGCAGCCAGCTCCTCACGTCGGCTTGTCAGTTTTTTGGCGATTTGGTCCACGAGGCCAGGCTATCGCCCAATATGGTCATTCGACCATGGAGCAGATCAATGTCTACGACGATCCCGAACACGAGAGGTATGTCGTCGAGGTCGATGGCGAGAGTGTCGGATTCACGGTCTATCACCTCAGAGCAGGTGGCCGGCACTTCTTTGTGCATACGGAGATCTTCGAAGGCTATGAGGGAATGGGACTGGCATCGACCCTGGTTCGCTCGGCCCTCGACGACGTCCGGAGCAAGGGTGGTGTCGTCGTGCCGATTTGCCCGTACGTCGCGGAGTTCATCACCAAGAATCCCGAGTACGACGATCTGGTGGACCACGAGACGTTTGACCGGATAGCCGAC
>JBAVIK010000435.1:0-4564 GCA_049686815.1 Acidimicrobiia bacterium
TCGGAGCTCATGAAGAACGGGAAGGCACCGTTCGCCTGGGTCAGTGTGAACTCGACCGTCATCGGATCGACAGCAACCACTGCACCAGGGTCTACCCCGAATGTCTCGAAAGCCGATGCGGCATTGCCTTCAGCGATGCCCTGAATTGTGGCAACCACGTCTTCGGCGACAACCGGCGAACCGTCGTTGTAAACCGCCGCGGGGTTGAGTTTGAACGTCCAGACGTTTCCGTCTGCATTCGCCGACCAGCTCTCGGCTAGGACGGGCACCGCGTTGAGCTCGGCGTCGGAATAGACCAGGTATTGGCCCGTCTGACCGAAGACGGAAAGCCCGCCCTCGTCGTTGATCAGGACCGGATCGATACCGACCGCAGGGGTGGGTACTGCTGTCCTGACAGTCACCGGACCGGCGGCGGCCTGGGTCGTGGTAGACCCTCCGCTGGCGGCAGCTGTTGTAGTAGCACCGGCCGCGGCAGCCGTGGTGGTAGTGGAAGAGGTGTCGGAGCATGCCGACACGAGAAAGCCCATTACCGGAAATGACAGCCCGAGCAAAGAGCCCCTGCGAAGGAATTCTCGGCGGCTGATCTTCCCAAAGGCCATCTCGTCGATGACGTGGTTTTGAACAGGTGTCGATCGTCGTCGTATCGCGTCGACTCTTTCCTGTTGTGCTTTTTTCCTTGCCTTGTCCATTTGGACCTCACCTTCTCTGTTGCGTGTCGACCGTCGATCGGGTCGGAACGCTTGCTCAACCATAACTATCGAGATCAGTTGGTGTGCGGTGGTTTGACCAAGCAATGATTTGCCTGCCTCAAGACCCACTAGGTGCGATGTCGATACCACTCCAGAGGCTCTGGCTTCAATGGCGAGTTTCCCATGACCAGGTCGGCAGCTTTCTCGGCGATCATCATGACTGGGGCATAGATATTGCCATTGGTGATCGAGGGCATCACCGAAGCATCAACAACCCGAAGACCTTCGATGCCGTGCACCTTCATCGATGTCGGGTCGACCACGGACATTGCGTCGAGACCCATCCTCGCCGTGCACGATGGGTGTAGAGCCGTCTCACCGTCGCGGGCCACCCAATCGAGGATCTGCTCGTCGGTGGACACCTCCAGACCTGGAGACAACTCCCCTCCGTTGAATGGGTCAAAGGCCGGCTGGTTGAGAATCTCTCTGGCCCGATGGACTGCTTCCACCCATTCGCGTCGGTCCTGTTCTGTTGAGAGATAGTTGAACCTGAGTGCGGGCTTGACTCCGGGATCGGCCGACTTGATCTTCACAGAACCTCTGGCATCAGAAAGCATCGGGCCGATATGAACCTGATACCCGTGCCCGCCGGCAGGTACCGACCCGTCATACCTGATCGCCAATGGCAAGAAATGCAACATCAGGTTGGGTCGATCCACTCGATCGTTTGAACGTATGAAACCCCCGGCCTCGAACTGATTGCTGGTTCCCGGGCCCCTCCCGAACAACCATTGGGCGCCGACTATGGGACGACGCCACAACGCGAGATATGGCTGCAGCGATACGGGTTGCCTTGACGAATACTGGATGTAGACCTCCAAGTGGTCTTGGAGGTTTTCACCGACTCCAGGCAGATCCACCACAGGGTCGATCCCGAAGCTCACGAGCTCATCGGCGTTTCCCACTCCTGACAGCTGGAGCAGTTGTGGGGTGTTGATCGCCCCTCCACACACGATGACTTCGCTGGCCCGGGCCACGCCGGCCTTTCGTCGGCCGGTGAATTCCACGCCGGTGACCCTGGTCCCGTCGAATGTCAGCCTGGTTGAGAGGACCCTGGTCAGGATCTCGAGATTGGGTCTCTCCTTGACCGGGTGGAGATAGGCCTTCGAAGCGGAGAGTCGTCTTCCCCTATGGCGGTTGGTATCGAATGCTGCGAAACCTTCCTGCCGATAGCCGTTGACATCTTCGGTGAGCGGGTAGCCGGCTTGCTGAGCGGCATCAAAGAATACTCCGAACAGCGTATTCGTCGCCGGGCCCCTGGTGAGTATGAGCGGACCTTCGCCACCTCGATACTCGTTGGCGCCTGCCAGGGTCGTCTCCATTCGCTTGAAGTAGGGAAGACAGTGTGCGTAGTCCCACTTCTCCAGCCCCGGATTCTTCGCCCATGACTCGAAGTCTCCCGGATTTCCCCGTTGAAAGATCATCCCGTTGATGCTCGAAGAACCGCCGAGCACCTTTCCTCTTGCGTGATAGATCCGACGATCATTCATGAAAGGCTCGGGTTCCGACTCGTACATCCAGTCATATCGCTTGTTGCCGATCGGAAAGGCCAATGCGGCTGGCATGTGGATGAACACATCCCACCAATAGTCAGGACGGCCCGCCTCGAGCACCAGAACACTTGTGGCACGGTCGGCGCTCAACCGGTTGGCGAGGACACTGCCGGCAGAGCCTCCACCAACGATGACGAAGTCGTAATGATCACGCAAGCTCCACACACGGTATCCCTGCGGAGGGCTCCCGTGGCCGTCTAACCTCCGCCAACAAGAGCCAGTTGAGCACGCAACTGCACAGGAGAAGCGTTTGCGACGACCGTCCCGGTCAAGAATTCGAATTCTCCCGGGGGTGGTTTTGCTGATTCTTGGCCTTACCCCGGTCGTCGTTGTTGCCGAGCCCGCTCGTGCCGCACCCGTCGACTGCTCCCGGGGAGTCAACCTCGGCTTCGAAACCCCCCTCGTGCGGGACAACCCCATGGGGCCCGCTCCCAATTGGGCGCTTTTCGACGAGACCCTGGTGCCGGGTTGGGCGACTTCGGCCTCAGATGATCTGATCGAGTTCTGGGAGTCCGGGTTCCTGGGCGTCCCGGCATACGCCGGCAACCAACTGGCCGAGATGAACGCGACACAGCCGAGCACTCTCAGTCAAGACATCGACACGCTCGAGGGTGATTCGATCGACTGGTTTGTGGCCCACCGAGCGCGCACTGACCCGACAGACTCGGCCGATTTGAGGTTCGGGGCTCCGGGAGCACCTGTCGACACCCAACTCATGGTCAGCCCAACAGGATCTTGGACGACCTATTCCGGGACTTATGTCGTGCCGGCCGGTCAGACGACGACACGCATGTCGTTCGTGTCCAACAACTCGGGGAGTCTCGGGAACTTTCTCGATGGCATCATGCTCGAACTGGAATGTGAGATCACTCTGAGCTCTGCGTTCACCGGTTTCACGGACATCGACATCTCGGGTCATGTCAACCCCGGTGACACCGCCGGTTTCACGTACCTGGTCAGCAACGTCGGGTCGGCAACTGTCGAAAATCTCACCGTCGATGACACTTTGGGGCTCTCAGCATCGTGTCCGGCAACGACTCTCACCCCCGGGGCTTCGACGACCTGTACCGCAACCTATGTCCTCACGGCAGCTGACGTGGATGGTGGCTCGGTCGACTCGGACGCCACAGCCACGGCCAGCGATGCCGCGGGGATAGCCGTGTCGGATTCGGACACCATCAGCGAGCCGATCCCCCCAGAGCCGTCCATATCGATCAACAAGACCGCCGGTCTCGACGACACGGTCGTCCTTCCAGCAGGCCGGGTAGATGTCGGCGATGTGATCTCATATTCATTCGATGTGACCAATACCGGGAACGTCACTCTCGACCCGGTGAGCGTCGACGACCCAACGACAGGAGGTGTCACATGCCCCGGCACCTCGCTGGCCTCGGGTGAGATGATGACCTGCAACGCATCCTTGCTTCTCGATCAGGTCGACATCGATTCTGGCTCGGTGGCCAACACCGCAACGGCCACCGGCATATTCGGCGCCGCGGATGTGACCGACCAGGGCTCCGCCAATGTGACCCTGACTGCCACGCCGGCGCTGGGCCTTGCCAAGGCAAGCACCACCGACCCCACCGTGGTCGGCGCACCCGGCAGGCTCGACGCAGGTGATCGGATCGACTACACGATCACGGTCACCAACCAGGGCAATGTGACCCTAGATCCTGTGGCAGTTGCTGACCCAACCGTTGGAGCGCTGCTCTGCACCGGCTCTTCGCTTGCCCCCGGAGATTCGCTCGACTGCACCGGCTCCGTGACGCTCGGGCAGGGCGATATCGACACGGGTGCCGTCTCCAACACCGCAAATGCGCTCGGAACTCCTCCGTCGGGCCCTGACATCTCGGCGAGCGACTCGATCAGCACCGACATCCCACCTCTCCCATCGCTGGGCATCGCAAAGAGTCTCATCGGCTATCAACAGCAAATCGACGGGGCGGTGGTCGTCACCTTCGAATACACGCTCACCAACTACGGGAACGTGACCATCTCCGATCTCGGCGTCAACGATGACGTCGTCGATCTCTTCTCGGGGATTTCCCCGACCGGATTCGTCACCATCGATGGATCGTTGTCGGGTAGTCCGACATGGGACGGAACCGGCACCTCCAACCTTCTCGCAGCCGGTCAGCAGCTTGCACCCGGTGAGACCGGCAACGTTTCGGCACAATTCAACATCACTGCGTCTGTGACAACGACCATCGGCAATACCAGCTCCGCAAGTGGAACGGCTCCGGACGCGACACTGGTTAGGGA
>JBAVIK010000436.1:0-2839 GCA_049686815.1 Acidimicrobiia bacterium
CGTCTGGACAGGCTCGACAGCACGAGCGAATACGAGTCCCTGAAGACCGACTCGATCGCGGTCACGTGCTCTGCGGCGAGGGAAGTCACTTCTGTCCCCATACATTTACACAACGAGTCGGACAGAAACGAGGGCATAGAGTGGCTCTGATGGAATCACCCGTCGAGAAGCTGATCTACGTTGGCGACCCGATGTGCTCATGGTGTTGGGGCTTTGCACCCGAGATCGAGGCACTCGCCAAGGATTTTCCGGTTGAAGTGATCGTCGGAGGATTGAGACCCGGCCCTTCAGCTCAAGAGCTCGACGATCGCATGGCTTCATCGCTGAGAAGCCACTGGGTGGAGATCGGGGAGCGGACAGGTCAACCCTTCGACACAACATTCCTCGATCGCCGGGATGGATGGATCTACGACACGGAGCCGGCGGCGATCGCCGTGACGAGTCTTCGCGACGCCAACGAAGACCAGACTCTCGACTACTTCACTGACATTCAGCGTGCCTTCTACGCGGAGGGCCAAGACGTGACCGACTACGACGTTCTCGCGGACATCGGCCAGGAGCACGGTGTCGAGCGGGAGTGGTTTCGAACATCTCTCGAGAAAGAGGATGCGCGCAAACGTGCGTGGGATGACTTCTCTCGTTCGCGCAATTGGGGAATCAGCGGATTCCCCACTCTTGTGGCCGAGCTCCCCGAAGACCGGCTGGCCCTTCTGGCACGCGGCTGGACCAAGGCCGACCTGATAGTCACCCGGATCAACTCCCTGAGCGAAGCGGCTGCGGGTTGAGGTCGCCTCATATCCCAGAACCGCAGATCGATCCGACTGCGGTAATCGCCCCGAATTCCCACATATTCGGTGACGTTGTCATCGGAGAAGACTCGTTTGTGCTCTTCGGAACCGTGATCCGGGCCGAAGTCGACCGGATCGAGATCGGGAAACAGACCAACGTCCAGGACAACTCCGTCATCCACTGCGACGAGAACATGCCCTGTCTCATTGGCGACCGGGCGACACTCGGCCATTCCGTCGTCGTGCACGCTGCGACCGTTGGGGACCGTTGTTTGATCGGGATCGGGGCACGGCTCCTCAACCGCTCCATTGTTGGAGAAGGCGCCTGGGTTGCCGCCGGCTCGGTATTGACCGAGGGTTCGGAGATCCCACCGTGGACCCTGGCCGTCGGCACCCCGGCTCGTCCGCTTCGCGAACTGACCGTCGAAGAAATCCGAAGGGCCGACGAGGGGGTCGACCATTATCTCGAGCTTGCCAACGCCTATCGCGAAATCTTCTCAAATGTTCTGTGAAGTGAACTGGGGAAAGCGACCTGGCAGACCTACGATGGACTAGTGCCCGAGGAGGCCTTGAAACCGCTCCAACCCGGCCCCCGCGAGGCCTGCGGCGTCTTCGCCGCCTATTCAGCTTCGCAGCAGGTGTCGAACCTGATCTATTTCGGGCTATTTGCCCTACAGCACCGCGGTCAGGAGTCGGCGGGCATCGCGGCTTCCGACGGTGAGACTGTCACCGTGTTCAAAGATCTCGGACTCGTCGCTCAAGTATTCGACGAGTCGACCCTCGCCGGTTTGGACGGTCACCTCGGGATCGGTCACGCCCGCTACTCGACAATGGGATCCAATAACTGGGACAACGCCCAGCCGGCACACCGCCAGATAGGGAGTACCAGCGTGGCCCTCGGTCACAATGGAAATCTGACCAACACCGCCGAACTGGCCGAACTACTCGGTGTGACCGGGGCCACCACCGACTCAGATCTGATGGCGGAGAGCATCGCCAAAGCACTCGACGATGAGCGCTCCGACTCCCGTGGCCTCGAGATGGCTCTCATGCAGGTTGCCCCGACGTGGAAAGGGGCGTTCTCGCTGGTGATCATGGACCAGGGACGAATCGTGGGTTTGCGCGATCCCAACGGATTCAGGCCCCTCTGTCTCGGCTCGTTGCCGGATGGCGGCTGGGTGCTTGCTTCCGAAACAGCGGCCCTCGACCTCGTGGGCGCGAGCTTTGTCAGAGAGATCGCTGCGGGAGAGATGACAGTCATCGATGCGACGGGGGTGAAGAGCTACTACCCCTTCGAGTCAGTCACGCCAGGGCTGTGTGTGTTCGAGTTTGTCTACTTCGCGCGACCGGACAGCCAGATGTACGGGCGAAGCATTCATGCTGCCCGGTCTCAGATGGGGAGCATCCTTCAACGCGAGCATCCGGCACGGGCAGATGTGATCGTCCCGGTGCCCGAGTCGGGGATACCGGCTGCTCAAGGTTTCGCCGCGGCGAGCGGTATTCCCTATGCCGATGGTCTCGTCAAGAATCGCTACGTCGGTCGCACTTTCATCGAGCCGAGCCAGATGCTTCGCGACCAGGGGATCCGTCTGAAACTGAATCCGATCCCTGAGACTCTCGAGGGGCGAAAGGTGGTGCTTGTCGACGACTCGATCGTCAGAGGATCGACCACGCGCAAGTTGGTCGCCATGGTGCGTGAGGCCGGTGCGACCGAGGTGCATCTCCGTATCTCCTCACCTCCCTACAAATGGCCTTGCTTCTACGGAATGGACACCTCAGACAGGTCGACTCTGATCGCGGCTCAGATGGAAGTCGACGAAATTCGGGAGCATCTCGGGGCAGACTCGCTTGGCTACTTGTCGCTCCCAGGGCTGCTGGAGGCCACTGGAGTGGCAGACGCTGGATTTTGCACCGCTTGCCTCTCTGGCAACTACCCAACCGAGCTCCCAGCGACGAGCGACAAGTTTCAACTCGAGCGGTCATGACTTCCTACCGCGAGGCAGGTGTTGACCTCGAGGGAGCCGCTCAGCACGTGAGACGGATATCTGATT